>NZ_JASJFF010000737.1:0-7462 GCF_030065435.1 Microcystis sp. M53603_WE2 | reverse complement strand
TGTTGCTGTATATCGCGGATATTATCGGGATCGAACTCTGCGAAACCTAACTCGCGACGGATGCGGGTGTGGGTCCATTCGGCCATGGCTTCGGCGGTTTGCACAGCCATGCCGTGATAATAGAGGTATTCGGTATATTCGTTGGCATCAAAGAGAGATTTAGCGTATTCCGTGGCGATTTCCCCCACTGTCACCGCTTGCATCGGGAAAACGTCGATGATACCGGATTCCTGCGGGGCGAAAAAGTCAGCAATACAGAGACGACGACCGGATTTCTGGCGCGGAAACTCAAAAATGGCGATCGGTTGCAGATTTTCGGGTTTTTCGCCCGCTTGTATCGATTCGGGATCGTAAATTAAGAGGGAATTACCGGACGACTGACAGGGAAAATAACCATAAATTAATGTGGGGTTTAGTAAATTTTCCTTGACAATTTTCTCTTTCCATGCTGCTAGAATTGGATGAACTTTTTCCTGTAAAAACTGGTCGTATTCTTGCTTCGATTGGCTTTTTGGTTTGCGGAATTGCCATTGACCGACAAATAAAGCTTGTAGATCTAAATACCAGAAAACCTCCTCGATGGGAATTTCTGCTGCTGTTAATATTTTAGTACCCCAGAAGGGCGGTGTTGGTCGGGGAATATCAACTGCCACCGCTTCGGACCGACGGGTATCAATAACTAATTCTTGGTTGACGCTGCCATCGGTAAAAATAGTATCGGGATTAACCTTTAATTCTTCGGCAACAACCGGGCTTTTTTCTGCCTCGGCACACTCCGCTAAAAAGCCTTTACTATCATCCCATTGACCCCCAGCTTTAGCGGGCATTAATTTATCCATAAAATGCAGGTCAGAAAAGGCATCTTTACCATAGATAACCTGTCCCTTATAGGTTTTTTGACAGTCATCATGGACAAATTTGGGGGTTAAAGCTGCCCCGCCAAGGATAACAGGAACGGTGATTCCTTTTTCGTTAAAAACCTCTAGATTTTCCTTCATAAAAGCCGTTGATTTCACCAATAAACCGCTCATAGCGATACAATCGGCTTTATGTTCTTGGTAGGCTTCGATGATATTTTCTACGGGTTGTTTAATGCCCAAATTAATCACCTTATAGCCGTTATTTGTCAAGATAATATCAACTAAATTTTTACCAATATCGTGAACATCCCCTTTAACTGTTGCGATAATAAAAGTCCCTTTGGCATTATTATCCCCCTCTTTTTTCTCCATAAAGGGTTCTAAAAAAGCAACAGCTGCTTTCATAGTTTGGGCAGATTGGAGAACAAAAGGTAACTGCATTTGTCCTGAACCAAATAACTCACCCACTACCTTCATCCCATCCAAGAGGAAAATATTAATAATATCTAGGGGTGGATAGTCCTGTAAAGCTTGCTTTAAAGCCTCTTCCAGTCCCAATCTTTCCCCATCAATAATATGCTGTTTTAAGCGTTCCTCCACGGGTAAATTAGCATTACTAGAGGGGTCTTTTTTAGTAGTTTTCCCCGCAAATAATTCGGTTAATTTGGTCAGGGGATCATAAACACATATATCGCCATCAAAACGACGATTATCATAGATTAAATCCCGACAAATTTGCTGATATTCTGGTTCAATTTTTGCCAGAGGAAGAATTTTATTAGCGCTGACGATTGCCCCATCCATCCCCACCTGCATCGCTTCGTTGAGGAAGACGGAATTTAATACCTGACGCGCTGCCGGATTCAAGCCAAAGGAGATATTAGACACACCTAAAAGAATGTGACATTCTGGCAATTCTTGGCGAATTCGGCCCATTGCTTCGATGGTAGCCTTGCCATTTTCTCGGTCTTCTTCGATACCGGTAGAAATCGGTAAAGCTAGAGGATCAAAAAAGATTTCGTAGGGAGGAATTCCGTATTCTATCGCCGCATAATAGGCCCGTTTAGCTATCTGGAATTTTTTCTCGGCAGTGCGTCCCATTCCTTCTTCATCAATGGTTCCAATTACTACCCCCGCGCCGTATTTTTTCGCTAAATCCAAGACTTGATAAAAACGCGGTTCCCCGTCTTCGTAGTTAGTAGAGTTGAGGATACATTTACCCCCCGCTACTTTTAACCCCGCTTCCATTTTTTCCCATTCGGTGGAATCTAACATTAAAGGTAGGGTGACATTATTAACTAAACGAGAGGCTAATTGGTGCATATCGCGCACCCCATCCCGGCCCACATAATCGACGTTGACATCGAGAATATGCGCTCCTTCTTTTACCTGAGCTTTCGCCATCGATACTAAACTATCCCAGTCTTCAGCATTGAGAAGTTCCCGACATTTTTTAGAACCACTGGCGTTTAATTTTTCCCCGACAATAAGGAAAGAATTATCTTGAATATAGGGTTGGGTACTATAAATAGAAGCGGCGGAGGGTTCATAATGATAATGACGAGATTTCGGAGTTAAACCCTGACTTAGTTCCGCTAAAGCTTGGATATGGTCGGGACGAGTACCACAACAACCGCCGATAATTTGTACTCCCAAATCTTCGATAAAGTGCATTAAAGCCATTTTTAATTCTACGGGAGTGAGGCGATAGTGCGCTTGACCGCCGACATTTTCCGGTAAACCAGCATTAGGAATACAAGAAACAATAAAAGGGGAATTTTCCGAGAGATATTTAATATGGGGTTTCATCAAATCGGGACCGGTGGCGCAGTTAAGTCCCAAAATATCGATTTTATAGGGTTGTAAAATAGAGACAACGGCGTTAATTTCCGTTCCTACTAACATCGTTCCCATGGTTTCCATCGTCACTGAAACCATTAGGGGCAATCGTTGACCTTTTTGCTGAAATACTTCTTCAATAGCATTTAAAACCGCTTTAATTTGCAGGACATCCTGACAGGTTTCTACTAATAATAAATCTGCCCCGCCATCGTACAGACCCTCTACCTGTTCCACATAGGCATTTTTGAGCGTATCAAAGTCAATATGACCCAAAGTGGGCAGTTTTGTCCCCGGCCCCATGGAACCCGCCACAAAACGGGGTTTTTCGGGGGTAGAGTATTTATTAGCGCAAGCCTTGGCCAGTTCGGCGGCGGTTTTGTTGAGATAATAGGCTTGATCGGCTAAATCGTACTCGGCTAAAACTATCGAGGTTCCCCCGAAGGTGTCGGTTTCAATCACATCCGCACCCACGGCTAAAAAGGCTTCGTGGACTTTGGCTACGGCGCTAGGTTTAGTATGGACAAGATACTCGTTACAACCTTCGTATTCTGCCCCACCAAAGTCCTCGGCCGTCAGATTTTGGCTTTGTAGGGAAGTTCCCATCGCCCCATCAAAGACGAGGACGGGATGCTTGGGGCCGTTGAGGTAGTCGAGAAAGGGGCTATTCATAGAGAGATTTACTGCTATAGCATTTTGAAAGTTTATTGTAATACGGTTACTAGAAATCTGCTATGGTCGGCATTTCAGTGATCAGTGATCAGTTATCAGTGATCAGTTATCAACTAGAAGAAACAGGTCGGCAAGCTGTTGGGAATTTTAGTACAAATGCTCAACTATTTCTCCCTGCTATAGTCAACAGCCTAGCACCAGCGATCGAGAAAGCCAATCAATCTAATTTTGTAGAACTAGACGGGCTAAACCAACTCCGGGATAATAATTACCGAGAATTTGTTGATAATCTAGGCCTTTTTCCGCTAATTTATAAGCCCCAGTTTGACTCATGCCGCGACCACCGTGGGCCCAAGCGACAATTTCATCGGTGGCAGCATAAAGAGACTCGACTACACCCCCTTTATAGCTGAGAATCTGCCCAGCAGTGGCATTAACCGCTTGGTGAGTCGATTGATACTCCGAGCGAATGCCTTTATATACCTGCCAGCGTTGGCTATTGCCCAGATGAAACCAAGCATTAGCGGGGCGGATTATATGTACTAGGGCGTAGGAACGAGCGGCGATCGCCTGTGCCTTTAAAGCGTGCATTGGCGCAGTGGAGTGCATTTCACTACCCACCACACTATAGAGATAGGCCTCTAAATTAACATGATTGACCACTAACAAGCGATCGCCTTGGGCGACAAGGAGGATTTTGCCCCGATACCAACTATCATCCACATAAACTAAACCATCGGCACTGGTGGGCTGCACAAAAATCACCTCTGGCAGCGATAAATCGCCCATTTTTAAGCCATTGGCACTGGCAATGACCGGTAAACCCTCGTTAGTGGCAATCGTTTTTAAACCGCGACCTTGGCGATCGGTGATCACCGCCGGCCCGTTAACTCCAATCAAAACACTGGCCACATCCCTTTTAATCGCCACGCGAATTTCTAGGACCGGCGGCGTATAATTAGCGGGAACCGCTAAAGGTTGTCTAGTTACCGGTTTGGCTGCGGCAGCGGGGGCAGTATTAGGGGAAGTATTAGGGGAAGTTTGAACCGATGGCGCTAATTTTTTCGGTGCCAAGGGGGAAGATTGGGGAGAGGGGGATAGTTTCGGCGATGGTGCGGTTAAGGGTGCGATCGGAGATGGGATAATAGGAGCAGGGGAGGCAGCAGTCTCTAGATTTGCCTGCGGTTGCGGGGTTTCTGGTTTTTCCTTGGCTAAATAAGTTAGGAGAATTGGCGTAAAAGTGGCGATCGACAGCAAAGGAACGGCACAATGACGCAGCAGGGAAAAATAGGTACTAGCAGCAAATTTCACTTTAATCACACCATCTTTAATTTTCTTATCTAACTTTACCATTCCCCTCTCAGGCCGGGCAATTCTAGAGAAAAACTCTCGTATTCTTGAGCTTGTTAGGACAAATAAGGCTGAAATAGTCAAGAAAAGCCGAAAAAATCCTGATAATTTTTATTTATGCCTACTGATTTGTTCCTTGCAGAGCAAATTATACAACAGAGGGAAATAGGAGAGTAATGATTCTGTAGGTACTGATTAAGTAGGTAGGCGTTAAAAATCATCAGATACCCCCCTTATCAAGGGGGGATTAAGGGGGGATCGGCACCCCCCTTATCAAGGGGGGCGGGGGGGATCGAACCTAAAATCCATTTTTAATTTAATTGTAACCAGCTACTTATCTCCATACTCAAATTAGTTGACAGAGATGTTTCAGGATTTTGAGAACTTCATATAAATCCCCCGGATTTCTCATGGCAAATAAACGAGAGGTTCCGTATAAAGGTTTACCGTCCCATAATAATTTAACAAATAAAAACTCGGAACCATTGGTCAACATTCCATAATTAGGACGGTTTGGATGAGGATTGACCATTAAATAAGCTAATAATTGCGGTAAACCTACTTCAACAGAATAAATAACCCGTTTTGATTCAATAATCATTACCCATAATTGCTCTTTTAGAATTAAAGTATCTAACCTTCCTTTAATTATTAAATCTTGATCTTCTGTAATAATTTCAACGGACTCTTCTGCTTTAATCTGAAAGGGAAATAGATAAAAGTTACCAATAAATAATAATGGGTCTAAAACCGTCATCCTCACCGAAGTTTCCAAAAAGGGAGGATAATTTAATAAGTTAAAATAACCTGTTTTGATTTTATCTAACAATTCTTTTTCTTGTTCAGAGATTGCTTCTAGGTCTTGCTGCCATTCCCCAAAAAAATGCTCATCTTCTATAAACTCTAGTTGAAAATGATTAATTAAATCTCTGAGAGTGACTTCTTTTGCTTGTAAAATTTGAACCATATTTACCACCTTAATTAAGACTTACGTTAACTGAATTGATAGCCGCAAACACGCACCCTGCGCCCAAACAATCCCTACGCCCAAAACCCATCCTAACCCTCCAGCAAACCCCGCACCTCCTCAATCCCAATCCTCAAAATATCAGCCACAGCAACGAAAATCTCCTCATCAAACCGGGTTCGTAGCGATCGTGAATTGGGATTCTTAGTTATTTTAATAAGATTATTTCAATTTGATCAGGTTAACGGTAAATGAATAATTTGGTTTTCATATTCATTGTCAAAAGAGCCTTTAGCAATTACAATTAATTCTAACAAATTATCACCAACACTTAAATCTTGATTGAGAATAAAAATTCCAGGAACATGACGATTTTGCCTGAAGTGAGCTATTAAATGAACGGGCATAGAGGCACGATTATCTGTCACTAAAATAAAACCCATTACCTCACACCAAATCAAAATTTCTGCATCTAATGTACCTAATTTTGGTGTATCTGGTTCACCAACTACTCGAACAATGATTTCTGGTTCTCGGCGACGCAATTGTTGAGGATACACCGAATTAACATTTTCATCAATTAAATATTTCAGTGTCATTAGCTTGCTGTTTGGCTGTTATTTCAGCTTTCAATTTTCTCAGTCGTTCAACCGAAGGCGGAGGATTTTTTTGCTGTTCTTCTCGCATTTTTCTTCCCCATTCTAGCCAGTCGGTGATGTATTGACTCACTTTTTCTTTTTCATGAAGATAATAAAGAATCGTCGCATATACCTGTTCTAGGGTTAAAGACGGATAAGTATTGGCAATTTCTTCGGGAGTTCTCGCTTGGTAAATAAAATCGTATAAAATGGTTTCAATACCGATGCGGGTTTCTTTTAGTCGGATATCGTTAGGGGCAAGAAAATTAAAATAGTCTTCGAGTTGCATGAGTTATCCTAATTGAAGATTCAAACTTCACTTTGTTTTCTAAGTAACATTGTTATCTTAATTATACTTGATCGTTGCCAAATAGTGCGATCACCTTGGTTTCTTAATTATTGACCTCTCCCCTAGACCCTCTCCTACAAGGAGAGAGGAGAAAGATTTAGCGAAGAGAGCGCAACAACAAACCTGGTTCGTTATTCCCCCCTTCCCTCCCAGGGAAGAGGAGTTAGGGGGGTTAGGTCAAACCCATCAACTATCATGATAGAATAAAAAAGCGAGATAGAGAAATTATAATGATTAGAGTTTATGCAGATACATCAGTATTTGGTGGTGTTTTTGATGATGAATTCCGAGAGGAAAGCCTAACTTTTTTTGAGCTAGTTAGAGGAGGTAAACTAAAACTGATAACTTCTTCAGTTGTTTTAAGAGAAATTGAACCTGCTCCTGAGAAGGTTCGACAATTTTTTTGCAGAGGTTATAACCTATACAGAGTTAGTTGAAATTACTGAATCTGCTTTACAACTGAGGCAAGCTTATATTGATTATGGTGTGGTGACTCAGAAATCAATGTTAGATGCGCTTCATGTTGCTTTAGCAAGTGTTGCTGGATGTACCATGATTGTCAGTTGGAACTTTAAGCATATCGTCCATTTTCCAAAAATTCCTCTTTACCGAGCGATTAATGTAATCAAGGGATATTCACAGCTAGATAGGGCTTGCTGAATAAATCTAAAAACCTTGTTGGATAAGACTTTTGGACTTTTTTCCCCTCAAAAAGTACCAGATATGGGAGTGATCAGGGGGAAATTCAGGGACTTTTTCCCTGAAAATTAGGTAATTGACCCCCTCA
>NZ_JASJFF010001245.1:0-18690 GCF_030065435.1 Microcystis sp. M53603_WE2 | reverse complement strand
TTCCTCGATACTCTCGATTTTTCTAAGGGGCAGTACCTTTTTTTCTCCTAAAACCTTTTCTAAAATTGGTTGTAGGCGATGTACCCATCTATTCGCTTGTGAGCGGTCAAAATCGAACAATACTGCCGCCAAGTCAAAGGTTGGATAGCACTTCAAGTAAAACAGGATATAGAATAATTTCTCTCTGATGCTTTGCAATCTAGCTTTCCGGCCAGCTCCGATTTTTCTTTTTCTTGGCTTTTCCCTGTTGTCTGCTTCCGCCAAATACACCTGTTCAAATTTCTCTAACAAGGTCTCAAACGCTCTTCTATTGAGTCCTGTGGTCGCTCTCAAGAGTCTATCTTGATGCAATATTCTGCCAATGTTCAGCATTCAAGGGGATATCCAATCATTGTTTCTTCCCCATTATGCCACTATTACGCAACAAGTCTAATCTAATGTATATAGATAATCGAATTCGGCTATGGTCAGCAAAATCCGCAAGCAAATTTATATCGAAGCCGAACAGGATAATTTACTAAAAGAGAGCGCTCGACGAACGGGACTCAGCGAGGCCGAGATCATCCGACGTGCAATAGATTGGCACATAAGCCCTGTCAACGGTCTCGAAAACCAAAATTTATTATCGCAATTACATAATTTATCGAGACATGAAAAGTTGAAACTGATCAAATTTTTATTGCAGGATTCAGAAACAAATAATGCCGATTCCGATCAGACTTTATTATCTCAATTAGCTGGAACTTGGACAGAGGCGGATGAGATGGATTTTTTACAAAATACAGAAGCCTTTCGAGCAGTTGAGGAAAGTTTGCGGAGCTAAGACCGATTCTACTGGATACCAACGCTTATACCACTTTTAAACGTAATATTTTTGAAACATTTGAGGTTATTAGAAACACGCCTTTAATCGGTTTAAATAGTGTAATTTTAGGAGAATTTATGGTGGTTTTGCGTTGAGTTCTAGAGAAGAATATAACCGAAGGAAACTTAAGCAATTTTTGGAAATATCCAAAATTAACTGTTTTGCGAACGCAAAGCGCTCGCTACGCGAGATCGATTGCGATACCGCCGAATATTACTCTAGAGTTTATTATTACTTGAGGAAAAATGGCAATCCGATTGCGACTAACGATATGTGGATTGCGGCGACCGCTCTACAATATAATCTGGCTTGATTTAGCTATGACAAGCATTTTCGGGCGGTCGATGGGTTGATAACGGGAAATAGCATCGCCGATTTTGCGATTATTCGATCTTAAGAGAATTGCTTCAGATCGGTATCGCTGAAAGTGTAGCTTCAAAAGATACCAGGAAGCCAAAAGAAAGAATCGAACTTACCAAAAACTATTTGAGAGGGAGTCCTTAACTTTTGTTAAAAATAAGTGAGTGGACAGGCTAGGAAAAATTAAGTTTTGAAAATTTAACTGCACTTTACTATACTTTCACTTTACCCTAGAAGAAGAACATCAAAAAGTCAAAAAATATACATGAAGACGGTCAACAAGGAGGGAATAAGCCAACGACCTCATGCCTAGAAAAAAGCTTTTTAAGTAGGAATTAAAAGAGCGGCGGACAGGATGAGTAGTTTGAAAGATTGAGAGGAAAAATCCCATGACGACAACCGTTCAACGCTTAAGCGAACTGAATTTTGCATCCCTATCACCGGCAGGGGGATTGTTCCCGTCGCCGATCACCTGGGAAGACCAAACGTTCTATTTCTTGATGCTCGATCGCTTCTCCGATGGTCGTGAAAACGGGTACAAGGACAACGAGGGGAATTTAGTCCGGAGCGGGACAACCCCACCCTACAGTCCGGCTGGTGCGGAAAATGCCGTGAAAACCGAGGCGGATGCAGCCCGAGCAGCGCGAAGCAGGAGTCAAATATGTGGGAGGGACGCTCAAGGGGTTAGAGAGCAAAATCGGCTATCTGAAACGATTGGGGGTGACGTCGCTCTGGATTAGCCCTATTTTTAAACAGGTTCGGTTTCGGGAAACTTATCACAGCTACGGCACAGGTGTGAGAACCGCTATAGAACAATCAACTACATACGGAGGAACTAAAAATGTCTAATTCTAATGCACTGATAGATAAGATCAGGAAACTGTCTCCATCTAGGGAAATTCTGAGATCCCTTCCATCCCAAGAATCACAGGTTATGACGGTGAACTTTGAAGGCGATCGAGTAGGTCTTTTAGACCTAAGCTATCCCCCTGCGACGGTTTGGGCACGAATGGTTGATTACCTTCAGAGAAATAACAGGCCAGTCTATGTAGAAATCGATTCTGAGACAAATATCATCACAAAATTATCTGTTCCCGAAGCTGCCAAGGTTTGGCGAATAAATGAAAGTGAAGAAGCTGTTTATGTTACCTTCTATACTTCTCAAGCCCGCCACTATCTGCCGCGCAATCATCCGGATTTTCAGAAGATGTTGAATGAACTTCAAGCGGCACTGGCGAACGATGCTGCCATTCTGGTTACATCAACCCAGCAAAACTTTGAAATTATCGATGTCCGACCGCTCCCTCAATCCTTTGGCATTGATCGCCCTACCGAGCCACCGGCTCCATCCGCCCCCGATCCGCCCGTCACATGGGATAGGGCAGTCGAACTGTTTAATCTGATGCAAGCGAAATCCTGTGTGCCCTGCTCCTCTACCGATCCCTGCATTCCTTACAAATTCCCCTATAACGGATGCTGGATCAGGGCGCATCTGATGTGCTATCTGATGATAGCAGAGGGAGAAACCCCCGAAAAAATCTGGATTGATTCTGCGGGTTGCAATTTGCTTGCCCCTAGCTCAAATGTGCCTGAGTGCGAAGTGCATTGGTGTTGGCACGTAGCACCGACGTTGATGGTTCAACAACCCAGCGGGCCGGATCTGAAAATGGTCATCGATCCTTCCCTCTGCGATAAACCAGTTACTCCCGACGAATGGCGATTACGCCAGACTGACACCAGTGCAACACTGACACCTTCTCTATGGGAGCAATACTGGCCCAGCGGAGGGACAGCGACGCAAGCTCAAGCCAACAACGACATGGAGCAGTACAGGATTTTATTAGATGGACTATGCCAGGACTATGGACCTTCACCCTATGCTTGTCCGATTGTCAAGTCCTGCCATTTTATCGTTGATCGCAGCACCTTCGGTGAAGACGAGATTGCAGCAATGCTGAAGCCTGGACAGGCGGCAGTGATTGAAGCAGCTTTTTATGTGATTGTCGATGGCTTCTCTGCCCAAGAGCTTGGCATCACATCTGCAACGCTGTTTGGTGTGCCGAACATCAAGCCTGCACTGACGATCGCCCCAAGCATCGCTCAAATGACAGCCGAGGCGGTTGCGCTTGACGTGGAAGACCCAAGCCATCTCAAACGTCGGCAGAGATTAACCTGGACTTATCAGATTAGCTTCACAGGCACCGACGGATTTGTCAACGACGTGGAGGATGTAACACTTACCGCGTTGATCGCAACTGTGTCGAGTAGCGCGACCATCTACCTGATCAAGCAGCCCAATCCCTACGAAGTCGATGGTCCAGTTTCCTGGTTGAGCGGAGATCTGCGGGTGTTCCAAATTAAGGCAGGCGAGTCGCAGTTTGGCAAGACCATGGGGAACGCGCCCGATCAGGCTCCGGACTTCATCGAGCAAGTGATTGCCAACTTGAACAATGGCACCACTGGTGGACAGACCTTTGACGATATCTCCATCGATCAGCAGACATCCAAACTAGAACTCTCCGAAAAAGTTAAAGTCAACGGGACGCTGACGCCTGTTTTTAACTTTGCGATCGCTCGGGTACACTATCGATCGAAAATCAAAGAGGCGAAAGACGTGCGGGTATTCTTTCGACTTTTCCCAGCCTCGACGACCTCATTGGAATACAACCAGTCAACGACCTACCGTCGCGGCGGAAAAGCCGGCACGATCATCCCGCTCCTTGGAATTCAGGGAGGAATTGCGGGCGGCGAGGTAATCAGTATTCCCTGCTTTGCCGCACCACGAATTGATTCATCGGATCCAACCAAGACCCTGAACGACCAACCTGACCCAGCGAATGTGCAGACGCTTCAACCCGACACAACAGGGGCAGAGAGTTACAACTACTTCGGTTGCTGGTTAGACATCAACCAGTCCTCCCAACCTCAGTTTCCGTTCCAAGCATCACCGATGGATGGACCCTATCCAGCAGCGGATCGTAAAACAATCTATGAACATATCCGCAACAAGCACCAGTGTCTCGTTGCCGAAATTGCCTTTGATCCCGATCCGATTCCACCCAATGCGACTCCAGGATCCTCTGACAAACTCGCCCAGCGGAATCTCATGATCGTTGAATCCCCAAATCCTGGCAACCTCGCATCCCGCCGCATCCCCAATACCTTTGACATCCGACCGACACGGGCAAATCTTGGTCCTGATGAGATCCCGGACGAATTGATGATTGACTGGGGAAACACCCCAGTCGGAAGCCTTGCAACCCTCTATCTGCCAAGTGTCAGCGTCACCCATATCCTGGAAATGGCCGTGCAGATGTACAGATCACACCGATTGATTCGGATCGACGATCATACTCTGCGTTGCCCGACGGATGGCATCACCTATATACCCATTCCACCCGGATCGGACACCAATTTAGCCGGGTTGCTGTCAATCGATTTACCCCCAACAGTAAGGCGAGACGAGGTTTTCACGGTAGTTGTCCGGCAAGTGACGAGTACAGGCAAAGAACTTCCGATTGAGCCACGTCTGCAAGACTCGCCGTCGGAAAACCTGGCGATTGTAGAACATTCAAGGAAATGGCGGCGCATCCTTGGCACATTCCAGCTTACGATTCCGGTTCGGACGAAAGAGGAAATGCTCGGACCGGAAGAACGCATATTATCCAATCTCCGCTGGGTTCAGCAGTCCATCCCCGAAAATAACCGTTGGTTCCCTGTTTTCAACCGTTATGTTGAACAGATTGCTAATCGGGTTGACGCGCTCGGTGGCGATTCTAGCCAGGTTGAAGCATCACCGACTGGAGACTGGCAGAAAGTACGGCTCTGCCGAACATTAGCTATCATCTGTGCCGTCTCACTGACAATTTTCATCGTTGCCCTCGGCATAATGACCAATTGGGTAACTGTCGCAGTGATTGCAGTCTTCCTAGCTGTGATCGCCTTAACCTGGGTCATTCAGTGTCAGCCCAATATTTGCAGCAAGCTGCGGGTTATTGTGGCGGGTGCAGGCATTGGTGCCTTGATACTGGCAATCTTGGTACTACTTGGAGCATCGTCACCGCAACTTGTACCAGTTCTCTGTGGCGCTGTTGCTCTAACAGCTATCGCAAGTTTGATCGGACGTTCTCGAAAATGTTTCTGAGCTTATTGAGGAAGGCGATCGCTTTTTGAAAAGGCAATACGCGATCGCTAAAATCCAACAGGAGGTGAAATTCCCTTGAGCTACTCAACTTGACAACAATGCGATCGCAGTTTTTGAAACAGGAAAGAAGCGATCGTACTTCTGAGATGTCCATGCCACAAAGTAGAAAGTTCACATCTTTTTTAGATTAAACAGGAGTTGAAAAAATGACACGCACAAACAAACGTTATGGATGGGTTCCTGACTTACCAGATCATCGAGATCTGCTTTACGCTGCACCCGTTACGGCACTGAGAGCTTTACCAGCCAAGGTCGATCTCCGCCCTAATTGTCCCCACATCTACGATCAAGAACAGTTGGGCAGTTGTACCGCCAATGCCATTGCTAGTGCCCTTGAGTTCGATCAAATGAAGCAGAAATTGACGGATATTTTTACCCCTTCCCGCTTGTTTATTTACTACAACGAACGGGTCATGGAAGGGACTGTGAACGAAGATAGCGGCGCCATGATTCGTGATGGCATTAAAAGCGTTGGCAAGCAAGGCGCTTGTCCAGAGGAAAAAACCAAACAGCATCCGGGACCTGAGGGCATCTGGCCCTACGATCCTGATTATCAGGTCAGGTTTATTAAAAAACCTACCCCAAAATGTTATGAAGTCGCGGCCAAACACCAAGCAATTCTTTACAGCCGGCTAGTGCGAAACCTCAATCAGATGAAGGGATGTTTAGCATCCGGCTATCCCTTCGTCTTTGGGTTCAGTGTTTACGAGAGCTTTGAAAGTCAAGAGGTGAAACAAACAGGTCGCGTCCCCATGCCGTCTCCCAATGAACAATTATTGGGGGGTCATGCCGTGTTAGCCGTCGGTTATGATGATAGCCAACGGCGGTTTATCGTCCGCAACTCCTGGGGGAAAGACTGGGGAATGCAAGGCTACTTTACCATCCCCTATGCTTATCTGTTGGACGATAACCTAGCTGACGATTTCTGGACGATTCGTCAAGTGGAAAATGAACCGTAGGCTATCTCAAAACTCTATCTTGAGGAGATAGGGAAATCTGATTAAATGCGACTGTTTTCGGAGGAGCAGGGGTGATAAAGCTTATCTAACCTGTTTCCCAACCTCATTTCTAACTCAAAACTTCCATGTTTCAACGCGAATCTACTTTCAAGGATTTGAGCAATTTAAACCTCACTGCTGTACGCTGGATAGCTTTGACCCTGGGGATGATCTTAATCTGTCTCGTAGCTAACCCGGCCCATGCAGCCTGTAATAGTGACAATTCATTAGGAAGGAATTCTGGTATGTCGGAAATTGTAATTTTAGACAGCGATCAGGGGAAAACATTCGAGGTGCAGGCGGGCGATTTAATTGCCATCCGTCTCCCAGAAAACCCCACTACCGGCTATCATTGGGAAATCAGCGGAGTTGACAATCAGCTTGTCGAGTTCCCCGGTTCAGATTACTCGGTAGCACCCGGATCTGGTACAGGCGGTGGGGGTACGCGGACCTTCCATTTTAGGGCGAAGTCCACTGGAACGGCTCAGATTCAACTCAGGCGGCGGCGTTCATGGGAACCTGAGACTAGAGGAATTGAGCAGTTCACAGTCAATATTCAGGTTCAGTGATTGAGTCCTAGTGCTGATTATCTCAAAAGGAGGTATTGAAAAAATGTCTCTAGCAACCTATGGAGTATTAAAATGTCGGGCTTTGGAACGCAAAATCGATCCCCAGACCGATTCTTCGCCCCATTATCAGGTTTTGGTAAGCGATGGGCAGAAAAAACACCGCATCGCCATCAACGTCAAATCCCAAGAAAGCCCTTCCGATTTGCTGTATCTAGTCAATGACACCTTTCAGCACCCAATCTTAAATCAGTTAGCGAACTTCAGTTTAGGATTCCACAAACTGGAAAGCCAACCCGGAGGTGTGGCTCTGGATTTTATTCGCGGGAATTTGTTCCGTCCCGAAGACATGAAGCCACTGCCCCCGGACGTTCCCGGACCTGGCAATGACTTGAAAGAGTTGATTGACTTGTACCTTCAGCGGGCTATTCAAGCTGAAGATGCGATTTTGTACGCCTTCGGAGCCTCTTGGGGGCCGGAACCGACAAACCCCGACCAATACTTTGATTTTGTCCCCGGCAGCGGTATTCACGACCTCCACATGAATCAGGGCAGTGTGGGCAGATTCCAAAAGGATAACGGCGTTTATCAGGATGGCGCACTGCTGATTCATTTCCCCTCGCGCAACCAATGGATCGGCATCTTTCTTGCGTTCCAGTCCCAATCTTTCCATACCGATGATCGCACGGGCGATGCGATTACAGAGGTTCCAGTTGAGGCAGCCGTGAGGATTCTAGCGGCACTGGTGAATCCCCTGGGAGCAGATCCAGGCAAGGAGTCGGTGACACTGATCAATGTTTCGCCAGATGCTGTCGATCTCAAAGGCTGGGCATTGGCAGACAAGCAGAAACGCAAGTCTCGCTTACAAGACATCCGCCTCAAAGCAGGGGGCATCGTGACGGTACCACTGAGCGGGGCGGACGCACAACTGTCCAACGAGGGAGGCATCATCACGCTGCTAAATGCTCGGAGCATCAAAGTTCATGGGGTTTCCTATACCAAGGAACAAGCTCAGAAGCAGGGATGGACGCTCCTGTTCTAAACCTGACTTTTGGCTTTAAGAAAGTCCCTAAACCTAGATTGAGGAGGAGGTCAACTTTCCATGAAGATACCTGTACTAGAGCTTTTCCCCGCCAAATCAAAATTGATGTCCTTGGCTGTTGTTTTCTGTTGCCTGCTGCTGCTTTTCCCGGCCCCCGCCCGGGCTGAAGTCTGGCATCAATCAAATGGCAATAGTCAAGATGTGAATCCGCCATTGGTCGGTCCGGTTTACGACCTGGGTGGCGGCGGGACGGATGTTGATCGAGCCATCCAATGGGCGATCGACCAGGTTCGAGGCTGTCAGGACTGCTCAAAAACTGTCGATCTAGTCGTGCTTCGCTTTCTGACGGACGAAGATCAGGAAGCCTGGGATCGGTCAAAAAAACAACCTGACATTAAAAACGATTACCTCAAATATCATTCCCTCTTGCTCGACCCCCAACAGCGGCTGCAAGGATTAGACTCCATCGAAACTTATGTCTTTACCAATCCCGCCCGCCAAGAAGCTGAACAGCCCCAGATCGCTCAGGCGATCGAGAAGGCCGAAGTCGTCTTTCTCGCTGGGGGCGATCAATGCAAATATGCCCGCAACTTTAAAGGAACGGCGATTGAAGCTGCCATTGAGTCAGTTCAGGCCAGAGGCGGTGCGATCGGGGGAACTAGCGCGGGGGCGATGATTCAGGGGGAGTGGATTTTCAATGCTTGCTCGGATGCCGTTATCTCTGATGATGCCCTGGCCGATCCTTATGAAGATATCCTCTTTACTGACAACTTATTCCAATGGCGGGCGCTCAAGGGAACCATTGTCGATACCCACTTCTACCAGGATGATCGCATGGGTCGAGCGATGGCCTTTGTGGCTCGCTTGCTCAGAGATGGTATCACCCCTCGCGCCCTAGCCATCGGCATCGATGAAGGAACGTCCTTGGTAATTAATCAACAAGGGATGGCTCAGGTCATGGCCAACGAGCGGGACGGTTCAGCTTATTTAATTCTCGGCGACCACCAACCGGAAGTCTGCGAGCGAAATAAGCCTCTTAGTTTCTCAAATTACCGCGTTTGGCGAGTCAGAAATGGTCAAACCTTTGACCTGAAAAACATTCCCGCAACCGATTATTACCAAGTCAGCGTCAAGCGGGGACGCATATCTTCTAGCAATCCCTATCGTGGCTGAATTGAGCGACGGGAGCGAAACTCCCTTTCAGGTTCAGAAGATATCCGCGCTCATTCAAATCAGGAGTCAACCATGAGTGCCATCTTTGGAGAAACCTTAACCTTCCCCCAGGAAAACGGTCCTGAAGTCGAGCTAGTGGTCTTCGGTGACGAGTTCTATTCCCGTCGCGAAACCAAGGACGGTTATACCGTCATCTACGACGACAAACTGGGGCAATATGGCTACGCCATCTTGTGCGAGGGTGAATTTGCTTCCAGTGGCATTCCCATCCTGGAAGCGCCCCCACCTGAACTACAGCCGCACCTCGAGGAAGCTGAACCCATCCGGCGGGAGAAATTTGCCCGGCGTTACACCCAACTGAGACCGTCTCATACCGACTTGCCTTCTCAATCGTGATTCTCATGGCGTTTTGGATTTTGGATTTTCGAGAAAATTTAAACTCAACACAAGGAGTAAATTATGAGTGCCATATTTGGAGAAACCCTAATCTTCCAACAAGACAATGGACCCGACGTGGAACTGGTCGTCTTCGGGGATGAATTCTATGCCCGTTATGAAACCAAGGATGGTTACACCGCCGTTTACGATCCAGAGCGCGGACTCTACTGCTATGCCGTCTTACTGAGTGGGCGATTTGCCTCCAGCGGCGTTCCCATCTCCAAGCGCCCGCCCTCAGACATCCGGCGGGGACTGAAAGAAGCGGAAACTATTCGCAACGACAAGTTTGAAGGGCGCTATGCCGACCTGCGACCGCCACAACCCGGTGCGGCTGCTAACGTGGCCAGGACTCTCGGACCTAACAATGGGCTGCTGGAAGGGCGGCGCGTCAGTGAGGGACACATTCGCGGCTTAACGGTGCTGGTTGAATTTGCCGACCTCACCAGTGCAGTTACCGCCGCCGACGTGGAGGCGATGTTAAACGCCCCCAACTATCGAGAAAATGGCAACTTCTGCTCGGTGCGCGAATACTACCACCTGATGTCCAACGGCAAATTGGACTACTCGAATGTGGTGGTGGGGCCGATTAAACTGAGCCAGAACCAACGCTACTACGTCCAGAACCTCCTCTGTCGGGAAGCCCTCGATAAAGTGGTCAACCAACTGGGTATCGATCTGTCTCAATTTGACTCTCGCGGTGAAGGCATCGTCGATGCACTGAGCTTCATGTATGCCGGGCGCACCGTTTATGAAGGCAACCTCTGGCCCCATAACTCAGAACTGAACCTGACCTACAACGGCATCAAAGTTCGCTACTACACGATCCAGAGCTTAGGCCGCCAGCGAGTTGACCTGAGCATCGGCACCTTTTGCCATGAAAGTGGCCACCTCCTCTGCCGCTTCCCAGACTTATACGACTACGGCTCTCGGGATGGCGATTTTGAGAAGAGTGCTGGCATGGGGTATTACTGCCTGATGTCCGCTGGCAACCACCTCAACAACGGCCGCACCCCCGCTTCCATCTGCGGCTACTTGCGAGATCTGGTCGGGTGGTGTGATCGCCAAGTCCGCTTGAACTCTCCCGGTGTCTATGAGTCCAAACAGGGGGACTACGGCACCCTGATGAAATATGAAACCCATCGGGCTAATGAATACTTCATCATCGAAAACCGCACTCAACGCGGCCTAGATGCCTACCTCCCCGATAGCGGACTGGCGGTCTATCACTGCGATACTCTGGGGTCGAACGAGTGGCAGGGGGGAACCCGCGAGCGCCACTACCAATGTGGCTTGCTTCAAGCAGACGGGCATCTGGATCTCGAAAGCAATCGCAACCAAGGAGATAGCACCGATCTGTTTAAACGAGTGGATGGCGTGGCCTTGTCTTACGCCACAACCCCTTCGACCCGGGGCTGGGATAGCTCTGATTCAGGGCTGGCTCTTGCCGATATCTCAGAACCCGGTGAGGTGATTCGCCTCAAGGTGGGTTCGCTAGTCCCCTCCAACGTGGTGACGGGAAAGGTCACTGCTGACCTGCTCATTCCCGATAACAAGCGCGAAGGAATTAGCAGTGCGATCGCCATCAGCCAAGCTGGTAAAGTCAAAAGCCTGTCTGTCGGCGTAGACATCACCCACACCTACATTGGCGACCTGCAAGTGGAGTTGCAGTCCCCGTCTGGCAAGAAAGTCCTGCTCCACGACCGCGCCGGTGGCTCTCGTCGAGATTTACAACAGACCTACAGTTCAAGCTCCACGACTGCATTGTCGGCTTTGAACGGCGAATTGATTGCGGGATATTGGCTCTTGAACGTGCGAGATTTGGCCTCCCGTGACATCGGCCGGCTCAATCGCTGGAACATCGAAATTGAGTACGAGTCAGCGGGGCAAGTTGCCCGAGGTGAAGTGAGTCCGAACCTGTCAATTCCGGACAATACTCCCACAGGAATCAGCAGCGCCATCGCAATTGCCCAGTCAGGAACCCTCAAGGATATCTCTGTAGGGGTAGTCATCCCCCACACTTACATTGGCGACTTACTGGTGGAAATTGTGGCTCCCTCTGGTCAGAGTGTCACCCTACATAATATGTCAGGGGGCAGTAAAGACGATCTGAGGATGACCTACGACCGGACATCTACTCCTGCCCTAGAAGCCTTGGTCGGGCAACAGATTCAAGGCAACTGGTCCTTACGGGTCAAAGACCTGCAGCGGCTGGATACGGGCAAGCTGGAGAAATGGTCGCTGCAATTGATGTATTGAGGATCTAACCTTGAAGCCGTGCGCTCGCTTCTTCGGAGGGCAAGATGCGAGCGCAAATCTGAAACCCGATATGGAGACGATCGCTCCTTTATCTAAATCAGTTACAAGCGAATAAAATTTTCAGTTTCAAGTTATTTAACTTATAAATTGGCTTAGATCATGAAAAGAAAAGCATTAGTTATTGGAGTCAATCAATACAAAGGAAGTATTTTTTGCCCACAACATTCTCTCAAAGATGCTGAGGATATCGCTCAGTTACTGCGAACATTTGGTCGATTTGACGAAGTCCAAGTGTTGCTCAATCAATTTAAAGAACAAGATAAAGATCATAAAAACCCTTATGAGCCTGATAAATTAAAAATTTTGATAGAGCAACTCTTTAATCCTCAAGATGGAGATACGGAAACGGCACTATTTTACTTCTCTGGTAATGGTGCTGGAATCTATGGAGCAGAAGAAAAAGAAACTCAAAAAGGTGACCTGTTACTGACTGATTTCCCTGATCCTTTAACCGAATCTCAGTCTGAACCTACACCTAAACCTAAATCAAGAAGTATTTCGCTGAAATGTTTACACGATCAACTTGAAAAAAGTCCTGTTAAACAACAAATTGTTTGGCTAGACAGTGATTTCAGTAATTTATTTATTGATTTGTTTTCCCAAGCAAGTAGTGAAGTAAAATATGATCGTTGCTTTATTGCTGCTAATTATAGTTATGCTGGAGAAACCTCTACTCATGGCGTTCTTACGGATGCTTTATTACAGGGCTTGAATTCAGTTAAGCAAATCAAGAATTCAATCACTAACCACGATTTAGTAGATGATCTACTAAAGACATTCAATTGGCCAAAAGATCTTATAAAAAATATTGGATATCCAATTCCAATAATAGAGAGTAATCTTCGTGGTCAAAAGCTATTGAATGATTCGGAAGAAGGAGACGATCTCCTTAGTATTAAAAATGAGACTAATGCCTTAGCTGATATGTTGCTTCTGCGGGATTTGAAGCCACCATTAGCAGTAGGAATTTTGGGAGGATGGGGAAGCGGAAAGTCTTTCATTATGAATCTGATGCAGCAGAGAATGAATGAAATTCGTAGCTTATCCCTAACGGAAGAACAGGCATGGAGTACGGAAGAGAAAAAAGCTTTTCCCTATGTTGGGCATATCTATCAAATCAAATTTGATGCCTGGACTTTTGCTAAGTATAACCTTTGGGCTAGTCTGATGCAAACCATCTTTCTGGAATTAGATCGCCAGATATCGCTTGAACAGAAACTTGCCAGAGTCCTCGCTGAAGACTCTGACAATGAGCCATCACGTGCCAAAGCTCTCCGCGAAACAGGATTCTATTGGTCATTTCTTTATGAAACCAATGAAGAAGATCGTGCCTATTTCTTAGATCGGGTGCTACCCCAACAAAAACTTGCCCTACTGAAAGATCCCCCATTATCAACAGCAGACAGCATTCTATGGAAAGAACTCTTATGGGAGCAATACGGCAAAGTTGAAAAACAATTTCAAGAAAGAAAGGAAAGTCAACAAGCCAAACTTAGTTTAATTGAGCAACAAAAATCCGAAAATCAAAAACAGATAGATAAGATAAAAGACAAAATTGTTCAAATTGAAACAGACTATGAAGGAAGAGAAAAATACCTAAAAAGTAATGTTCAACAAGCGATTCACTCAAGTTTAGATATTGCGAAAACCATTTTAATTAACCGATTAGGAAAAGCAGGAGAAACAGTTTTTGAAATAATCTCCAGTCAAATAAAGGAGGAACTTGAAAAACAAAATATAGATACTAAACAATTTGATGACGTATTAACAAAAGTTAGCCAGATTCTCGAATCAGGAAAAATTCAACAAGATGTCGATGGTAAAACTAGAACAATTAATCTAACTCATAAAGCCTTTACACAATGGTTTTTAAAAAATTCTGGGTTAATCACTGGTTTTGTTATGTTAGGGTTAGCTAGTGTAGCAATACCGATTATTGTAGATAAAATTCCCCAAGTAAATATCGGGGCACAAATTGCCAGTTTAATCATTCCACTTGTTCCTGCGATTGGTGTTGCACAAAAACTGCTTATATCTGGTCAAAAATGGTACATAAAAGTCGAATCTGTCTTAACAGACTACAAAGAACAACTCCAAGAATATAAAACCAAACAACCTGAAAAATTATTACAAGAGAGAACAGAAAATGATCCAGTTTTGAAAAGTTTGTCTCAGCAAACTCAACAATTCATTCGAGTTAAAAATAATCTAGAAATTTATCAGATACAACTTGAACAAGAAACCTTAGAAATAGAACAAGCGATCGCAGAAACTGAAGCAAAATTACCTCAAGAGCAATATGGTAAATTAAGCAGTTTTGTTCGTTCTCGCATAGAAGACAATAGCTACGAAAAACATTTGGGGTTAATGCACCAAATTAAAGAAGATATTTGGAAACTCAGTATAAGTCTATTACCCCCGAAAAGTGAAGCCGAATTTAAAACCAAATTAGAAAACCTCAAAAAAGTCTTTCCTAGGGGTTCAGCCCGCGTCTTTATCTACATTGATGATCTTGACCGCTGCCCCCCTCATCGTGTTGTCGAAGTTCTAGAAGCTGTCCAGCTTTTGGTTAAAACACCTCTCTTCATTGCTGTTCTTGCCATTGATGAGCGTTACATCACCCGTGCTTTAGAAAAGTATTATAAAGACGTACTGATTCCCAGAGGCAGTCCCTCTGGTATAGATTATCTGGAAAAAATTATTCAGATTCCTTACCGGGTACGTTCTATCGCTCACTCAGCATTATTCAATTACTTGGACAAGCAAATGGAAGTGGAGCGTAAACGTGAAGAAAACAAAGCTACCAGTAAAGAGACATCCACTAATAGCTCTCAAGGGACTGAAATAGGTGTTACTAAGACAACAAATAATGACAAATCAGTCTCTACTCAACCGGATCAAATAGCAAAGCTGACCCTGGACACACTCAAGTTTACTGAGACAGAATTTGATGAATTGCTAAAATGCTGTCAACAAATTGAACTCTCGCCCAGAAAAATTAAGCGATTAGTGAACATTTACAAGATATTCAGAATCAGTGAGTTTCACGCCAGCAAAATGGGAAAAAAAAGTGATGAACAAGCAAGAGTTATTTTGTCTGTTCTTGCCCTGTCAGCACGTTATCCTGATTTAATACGGGAAGTGTTTGAAAAATTAGACCTCGAGTTTGAGAAGTTCGAGACATTAAAGCAAGGTCTCAAGAGATTCAAAGAATTGGAGGAGAAAAATCAAACAGTTCAAGCAGAAGAAATAAAGAGCAAGGAGAAAGAGTTAAAGGACAATGAGAAAAAACTAAAAGAAATGAAAATACTTGATTTTTTTTCAGATCTTTCCCTGGAACCTGGTGATGCTTATTTGCAACGAGAATACAATAGACTTAACCTTGATGCGACAGCCTTACTGGAGGACGTAACGCTAACTCAATTTGATTTAGAAACCTTTAATTTGGTTCGTTCATTCCGCTTTTTTGGTGATATTGGCTACAGTCCGGAGGATTCCCAAAGAACAGTTCGTTCTCATCAAGGGTAGATATCAGGCGTTCACTTGACACCGATCTGAAAACATAAATTTCGCCGTCGGCACGGCGGGTCGAGGCTTAACCATATACCACTTCTCGCTTTCAGGGCTTTTTCTTAATTCTAACCTCCCTATAGTGATAAAAGAGCGTTATCGCTTTAAACAGCAGATCGTGGTGAACAGTTATCTCACCCTCTATCCAGCGATTCGAGTCCATCGAGGACGGCAATTAATCGGTCACTAACCCGTAATACCTCTCTAGCATCGTCAGCATTTCCTCCTCTAACTCGCTCAAGTAAGGTCGCTGTAGTTTCCCCAAGATTCCTAAGAAGGCGACGGCGGTATCTTCTAGATCGTCCCGTTCCCTCAGTCTCGATAGTCGATCTCGCGTAGCGAGCGCTTTGCGTTCGCATAATCGCCGCACCGTCTGACAGTCCCCTTCGGTGTAGCCCAACTCCTTGAGGTACTCGATTTTAACCAGATCGATCGCCCCATCGTGAAGTCGCAGATCGCAGGAGCGCGGGTGAACGGCAGTAACGATCGCCCAACAGTTGTTTTTCCCTTTCAGGCGCGGGTTATCTTTGGCAAGGATACCGACCACTTCCCCCACCTCGAAAACATTCGCTTTCCCTTTGTCCCGGTATTTACCCACCGTCTCGCGAACGACTCGGTGGTCGGGAGTTTTGCCCCCAGCTTCCGCTACGGCCTCATTCCAGACGGTGGGTTGTTGTTGCGGGGCAAGGACGGCCAGGGGGCGCACCTGATACTCGCTCGATGGTAGGAGCGGGCAGTTAGCGGCACTCAGGGTTCGGTAGATCGCCGCCCCCGTAATTAAATAGTTGGCCTTCTGACGACTGTGACCGAATCGCCCCCGACAGTAATCCTCGAAGGAGTCGTACCCGTCCCGGTACAACCGTCGATCTCGCAGTTCTTGCAGGGCGGAACCGGCCTGGTAGAAAGCCCGTTCTACCGTCCGCTCTAACCGCTCCCTGTCCCTGACCTCCTCCTCGCTCAACGGTCGCGAGGATTGAATTACCTCCACCTCGATCGCAAAGCGCTCGCTACGCGAGATCGCTTCTACCCCGCGCCCCGCAGAAGCTAACATTTCATCGAGTTCGTCTTCTGTCCATTCCGACCGTCTTTTAGCCATCGCGTTCATTTTCCCCATCCAGAACGAACACATAGGACGGTTTGGGAACTAGAGCCTTCAAGAATACCGTGTCAGCCGTCCAGTAATTGGCTCTCTCTCTCTCGGCTACAGCCAGAAAAACCGCATCGTACAACGTCAGTAAACCGTACATCCGGGCCATCTCCCACGCCCTCTCTCGAATATCTTCCCCATCGACATAATCGATCGGTAATTCCCCGAAGGCACTATAGAGTTGACCCGCCTCCCCTTCCGTTAGCAGACCACTCCTGATTTTTTTCCGCAAAACCGAAGCGATTTCGGCCCATGCGAAACAGGGGAGGACGATCCGACCCGATAGCGCCCGGCCGACCAATTCCGTCGCCGCTCCTTCCTGTTCGTCGGGACACAAATATTTGATGAAAACACTGGTATCGATACAGTAACTACTCAAGCTCCGATTCCCCCTCTCTCAACTGACGGAGCAGGGGGATCGGGTCAGGGTGTACTCCCGTTCTCCGTTTGACCTGTTCCCGTAATCGCTGGATAGTATCGTGAGCTTCTAGGGCTTTACGCCGCCTCACCTCTCGCTCCACGGCTTCCACTACTAGCTCGTTAAACGATTCTTTCCCAGACTTGAGCCGCTTGGCCTGCCGCATCAACTCAGACGGGAATCGGATCGTCACCGCTTCCTTTTCCATAACCATTTCCAATAACCACCGTTTAGTTACATTTTACGCGAATTTTGCCAGCCCTATAGGATAGATATGGCTACCAGCGCTTTGCTCCAAGCTCAGACCAACCCCGCTAACAGGTCGGAGATTTCCCCCTGCACGTTTTTGCGGTTGTCATCGTAGATCATTAAAGTATTGAGATCAGCGTGACGGCTCAATTTCTGCACCCGCCGCACGTCACCGCCCGTCGCGTCGAGAGCGGCGGTTATTCCCGAATGACGCACCCGGTGGGGCGACATTTTCTTGTTCACCCCGGCCGCAGCGGCGATTTTCGCCACCAATTTATGGATCGCCGAGCCGGTCAGTCGATGACCGCGACTACAGCGATCGAGGGCGATAAAAAGAGGTTGACGGATATCGAGTTCCCGCCGCTCCCGTAACCAATCCAAGATCGCATCAAGGGTCGGACGCGACAGACTGACGGTTTCTTTCTGTTGACCCCGACCCTTACCGAAGATGGCCAACGTTCGACCCTCGGTATCGAGATCCTTAATATCCGCACTCTCGATCTCCCCCCGCCGGAGGGCGTTATCCCAGAGCAATCGTAGGATGGCGTAGTCCCGTTTCCCCTTGAGAGTTGAGCGGTCGGGAACGGCCAACAGGTCGCGGTACACTTCCTTGCTTACCCCGGTGGTGTCCCGGTAACGCACCACCTTGTCCCCCGATAGCTCGGACAGATTGAAATCGCATTGCCCCAGTTGATTGGCCAATCTCACCAGGGACTTGATCGCCGATAAGCGCCGGTTTCTCGTCGCCTCCGCTAGTCCCCGCTCGTCCCGCAGGTGAGCCTTATAGCGCAGTACCAAAGAGAGCGCAGCGAACCGATCGAGGGAGAGGAATTCTTGCGTTACCCCCGGGGTCGGTTCCTCGCAACCGAAGGCGAAGACAAAGAAATCCTTTAAATCCCCCGCATAAGCGTGTCGCGTCCGGGGCGAACGCTTGGCCGCAAGCAGTTGGGCTAATACGTCCGGGTTGTCGAGGGCTTGCCCTGAGCTAGGTCGAAGGGGGGCGATATCCTCGCGTCTGGTTAGATCGGTGGCTGACACGAATTTAGGGTTGCGATAATGTAGATTTACGCTACCTAGATTATCATGTTCGACATCCCGACAACGGGACGTTGTCAGAAAACGGGGTCGCAGACGCTCGACGGTCGGGGAATGACGACGAACGGGGTCAAATAGCATCAGAAAATAGAGGAAAAACATTTGACGTGATGAACGATCGGGTATGCTATTTAAACGGGCTTCCACAGATTAAAACACGACCTTTTTATTGTACTCCCTTCGATTGATTCAAGAGATTTTGGTAACATTCGGTCGGGGTACGGTAAGATAAATATTTAAAGGGAGTCT
>NZ_JASJFF010001071.1:0-1164 GCF_030065435.1 Microcystis sp. M53603_WE2 | reverse complement strand
GACAGGAGACAGGAGACGGGATACAGCTATTAGGGATCGGATTTGAGTTTTCAGTTCTCTGTTTGCTCACCACCGCAGAAGTCTGACGGAGTAGTGGCTTAGATGTGTAATTAATTGTGCTTAGATACTTACACTGATAACTGATCACTGATAACTGATCACTGATAACTGATCACTGATAACTGAAAATAACTGCTATAAAATTGGACTAGCCTTTTCCCCCAGAAAAAAATTTCTCCATCCATGACCTTAATCCTCTACAACACCCTCAGTCGTCGCGAAGAACCCTTTACCCCCCTCATCCCGGGCATGGTCTCCATGTATTGCTGCGGCATTACCGTCTATGATTATTGCCATTTGGGTCATGCGCGTACCTGTGTGGTTTGGGATGTGGTGCGGCGTTATTTGGAGTATCTCGGTTATAAAGTGCGCTATATTCAGAATTTCACCGATATTGACGATAAAATTCTCAATCGGGCTAAAAATGAACATACCACCATGGCAGCCGTGGCCGAGAAATTTATCCAGGCCTACTTTGAGGATATGGCAAAATTAGGAGTCAGACCGGCGGACGCTTATCCCCGGGCCACTCATACCCTCGACGGTATCAAGCGCCTAGTCTATGAATTAGAACAAAAAGGCTATGCTTACCCCAGCGATGGCGATGTTTACTATTCCGTCCGTCGTTTTTCTGATTATGGCAAACTATCAGGGCGAAAACTGGATGATCTGCAAGCCGGCGCCAGCGGCCGGGTAGAAACCGACGACCCGGAAGCAATTAAGAAACAAGACCCCTTTGATTTTGCCCTCTGGAAGGGGGCAAAATCGGGGGAACCTAGTTGGGATTCTCCCTGGGGTCAAGGTCGTCCGGGGTGGCATATTGAATGTTCGGCCATGGTCAAAGAACAATTGGGAGAAACTATCGATATTCATGTGGGGGGAAGTGATCTAATTTTTCCCCACCACGAAAACGAAATCGCCCAAAGTGAAGCCGCTACGGGTAAACCTCTGGCCCACTATTGGTTACATAATGGCATGGTCAAGGTGGCCGGGGAAAAAATGTCAAAATCCCTCGGTAATTTCATCACTATTCGCGAGTTATTGGCAAAATATGACCCCTTAGCCGTGAGATTATTAATTTTAGGCGCCCAATACCGCAAACCG
>NZ_JASJFF010000241.1:0-4729 GCF_030065435.1 Microcystis sp. M53603_WE2 | reverse complement strand
GGAGTGATCAGGGGGAAATTCAGGGACTTTTTCCCTGAAAATTAGGTAATTGACCCCCTCAAAATCGGTAAAACCCCACACCCCACACCCCACACCCTACACCCTGCCCCTAGGAAAAACTTTTTCAGCAGACCCTAAATAGACGGATGAAACCCGATAAAATCATCATCGGTTGGCGAGAATGGCTCGATTTACCTGATTTAGGCATTACCAAAATAAAGGCCAAGATTGATACAGGCGCTCGCTCCTCGGCCCTACACGCTTTTCATCTCCATCCTTTTCGAGATGGCGATCGCAATTGGCTGCGCTTTCAAGTTCATCCCTACCAAAAAGATAGTCACCACACTGTCACCACCACCGCAGAAATCCTCGAATGGCGACAGGTAAAAAATTCTGGGGGTCAAAGTCAACTACGTCCCGTTATTAGAACAAACGTATTGCTTGGTGGTCGTCAATGGGCGATCGAATTAACTTTAACTAATCGCGATGTCATGGGTTTTCGGATGTTATTAGGACGAGAAGCGCTGAAAAAAGGCTTTCTTGTCCATCCGAATAAGTCTTTTTTACTGAGTTAAGTTATAAGCTAAACGGCTTTTACTTCGGATCACCGATATAGACTCCAAAAGGGTTATAGCTGTTGGATCATGCAGGTTAAGCGCCGTTTAGCTTATTTAGGGTTTGCGGCAAAAAGTTTTTCCTGGGGGCAGGGTGTGGGTTTTACCGATTTTCAGGTGGTCAATTACCTAATTTTCAGGGAAAAAGTCCCTGAATTTGCCCCCTGATCACTCCCAGGGCCGGTACTTTTTGATTGACAAAAAGTCTAAAGATATTATCCAACAAGGTTTTTAGATTTATTCAGCCAGCCCTAAGTAGCGGGTAAATCTTGGTATTCAGCCAAAGCATTTATAAAAAACAAGTCTCCCCAAATTAAACCCGTATCATAGATTTGGCTGGGTTGAATCGCGGCGGGATGATGATAACAACCATGACGCAATAAACTCATCTCTGGGGCGGTTTCGTCGGGAAAATAGGCAAAAGAAGTCAAATTCAAGAGAGTATTATCGATCGCCTCTCGATAGGTTCCATAACTAGGATCACTGCTGGGTAAAGCTTTTAATAAGCGAATCATCCCCGCCACAGCGATCGCCGCTGCCGAAGAATCCTTTTCCGTAGCGCCATTTTTTTGCAAGGCATAATCAAAGTCCCAGGGAGGAATAAAATCCCCGGCGCGTCTTTGTCCACCGGGCCAGCGATCGGGCAAATTGTCCAGATAATAATTAATGGCATCCTTGGCAATGGTTAACATTTCCGGATCGCCGGTGTAAATATAGGCCGTCGTGGCACTATAAATAAACCAAGCTTGACCCCGGGACCAAGTGCTATCATCGCGCCAGCCCTGTTTTCCCTCATTAAATAAGAAATTTCTATAGGTGGGAGAGTTGACATTTTGATCAAAATAGCCTCTTTGCCAAGTTCCCGTTTTACCCGGGCGACGGTTAGCCCCAAAGGTGCGGCTAATGGTGCGGATGTGGGAAAGGGCCTTTTCTTGCCAATCTTTTGCCTCCTTGGGGTCAGGATTGTGGAGACTTGCCCAGAGCATTTGTTCTATATTGATCGTATGGTCGATAAAAACCTGCCAATGTTCTTGCTGATCGGTGCGATCGGCCTTGCGTAACCAGCCAAAAGTCCCGATATCGGTGTGATAACTCCCTTTACCATCCTGAAAAGGTTGCGCTAGTTGTCTGGCCCCCCGTAAAGTTATCTCTAAAGCTGTCTGTTTTTCCTGGCCCTGTCCCGACTCAAACCAAGGGGCAAACACCAGTACATTATTAAGAGCGATGTCTTTGTTCTTCAAACTGGTTTCTTTTAAGGGATCGCTCCATTTTTTCGCGGCAGCTGACCAAAATCCCGCATCCATAGGGTTTGATTCTAAGTCAGCAATTTTCCATAATAAAGCAGCAAAAGCCCCTGCCGCCCAAAAATTGGCCTTTGCCAACTTCCAAGTGCCGGGGGTGGGACTATTCCCCCTCCGTAGCCAATTGAAGAAAGTAAAACCCGATGGCTCTGGATGGGTAAGATAGGGATAGAGAATGCCCCGACGGGCATAACTATCGAGATAATCGATCGTGGTCGCTAGTTTAATCTTAGCCAGATCGAGACAGAGCTTAATTCTTTCAGCTAGGGGCATTTTGGCGCGCAATTCCGCCGCCGATTGGGGACGATGGATAATCCGGAGGGCCGCCGCACCGATCGCCGCCCCTGTACCTAGAATGATGAGCGTGCGTCGCTTCAAATTCCCGACTCCTAAGCTGGATAGATGCGAATACGGCGATTCGGTTCCTCTCCGAAGCTATCGGATTGGAGACGGTAATGTTCCACTAATTCGTGCTGCATTTTCCGCACTTTCGCCGATCGCGGCAGTAACTCCACCGGTTGGCCGGTGGGAATAACGATTTGTTCCACCGCTAACCGGGCCTCCTCCAAAGCTTCGATCTCGTCATCACTACCGCTGCGGGCAAATAAACGCAGGTCGGCACCCTCCTGATTCATCGGGTCATCAATGCCCAAAATCCGCTTTAAACCCCGAGAAATTTGGGGCAGGGTATTGGATTTGATGCCGTGTATAGGGATTTGTCTTACTTTGGCAATTTGCCGCAATTTTGACTGATTTTTAACGTGGGAACGCAGGGCCAGCACCGCATCGGCCCCCTGTAAATCTTTGGTCAAAACGATCGGCAAATCTAGGGCCTGTACTACCTGTTCGATCGGGGCGCGACTGACTCCGTAGGGATAGACATAAACCGGCCAATCTTCGCCATTGGGACCGGGGACGCGGACTTTTTCCGTTTCCGGTTCTTCCTGCAGCCAAGATTGTTCGAGGAGGCGATCGAAATCGTTTTCCCGGTTGAGGGGGCCCGCAGGGAAACGGGCCACGGGAGTCATCCGGCCATCGGCCCGCCATCCCTTGGGTTTATCCATTTCTGGCAGATAATTGCCGCGCAAAGGGGTGAGGTTTTCCGGTTTTGGTTCTTCCTGAGCTACCTGTACTTTCCCCTCCTCATCTACCCAACGGATTTGGGCAATTGCTTCCCGTCCCCGCAGCAGTTGGTCGATTGTGGTGGATACGTCCTCGTGGATGACCCAGCGCTGACGTTCCAACATTTCGATGGCAATCTCAAAGGTGGGGGGTGCTTTGCGTTCTAAAACGGTCTTCTGAGAACCCCGGCGGCGTGCTTCTTCGTCTCCGAGAGTTACTGCTTGAATTCCCCCAACTAAATCCGATAAAGTCGGATTTTTAATTAAATTTTCCAATTGATTGCCGTGGGCGGTTCCCACTAACTGCACCCCGCGTTCGGCGATCGTGCGAGCGGCCAGAGCTTCTAATTCTGTCCCGATCTCATCAATCACGATCACTTCTGGCATATGGTTTTCCACCGCTTCGATCATGACTTGATGCTGCAATTCCGGACGGGACACCTGCATCCGACGGGCCCGACCGATGGCCGGATGGGGAATATCTCCATCTCCGGCGATTTCGTTGGAAGTGTCGATAATCACTACCCGTTTATTGAGATCGTCGGCTAAAACTCGGGCTATTTCTCGCAAGGCCGTGGTTTTCCCTACCCCTGGACGACCGAGCAGCAGCAGGGATTTTCCTGTTTCCACCAGGTCGTTAATCAGGGTGATCGTACCGAAAACGGCCCGACCGATACGACAGGTTAAACCGATAATTTCGCCGTCTCGATTGCGAATGGCACTGATGCGGTGCAGGGTGCGTTCAATCCCAGCGCGATTATCGCCGCTAAAACTGCCCACCCTGGCGATCGAATACTGGATTTCTTCTTTTGAGATCGGTTCGTCCCCCAGATCGATCGCCCCATCGGGAAAACGCGCTTCTGGTATGCGTCCCAAATCCATAACTACTTCGATCAGTTGATGCTGCCGCGGGTGTTCCTCGATTTTGCCGCGAATCCGCGCAGGTAGAATTGCCAAGAGTTTGTTTAAATCGTCGGTAACTGGCATCCGAGAGGAGGGTAGGGTTTCTGGCATTAATAGTAAAAGGTTTTGGCGATAATTGGCTGTTTTTATTGCCAAGATTTTCTTGGGGTCTAACACATTTAGGGGTTAGTTGTCAATTAAAAAAATATTATAGTTTTTTGACCAAGGCTAGGCTTTCAATTGAGCAACGAGAATAGAAGCAGCTTTAACGGCTTCTTGGTAGGCTTGGGGGTCATTTTCAAGGTTAGGCTGGTCTAAATGCTCTAAAATTGGCAAAATCAATGAACGGGCGTAACTTCCAGATGCAATACCAGCGATTTTTTCTCTCAGTCCCAGTTGCTGTAATTTGGTCACGGTATGGTCATTGGTTCCCCCAGCTAACTGCACAAATCCGGTTAGATTTTCGGAGAGGACTTTTTTGGCCATGTTAATGGCCGGGTGGGTGGTTCCTTTGCCGATATCGCCGCTCATCGGCCGGCCGTCCGTCTGCCAAATCAGAGGACAGCTTAGGGGTGAAATAGTTTCTCGCAGATAGTGGAGGTAATCAATGATCTGCTGATCATCCTGGCAACTTATGGCGAGGATTTTTAGGTTTTTAGTTAGAGGTGCGATCGCTTGCCAGAGTCGAGCAAATTCCTCTCGATGACCGACTTGGGTATGAATTTCGATCGCATCGACTCCCATTTCGATAATTAAGGGGATAATTTCTGCGGGTTGACAGACACGGGAT
>NZ_JASJFF010001380.1:0-16525 GCF_030065435.1 Microcystis sp. M53603_WE2 | reverse complement strand
CACAGGTGGGGATTCACGACAACTTCTTTGAGTTGGGTGGACATTCATTATTAGCAACGCAACTAATTTCGCGCATCCGTGAGGCTTTTCAGGTAGAAATGCCCTTACGCGAGTTATTTGTTGCACCGACAATCGCCGAATTGTCCCAAGAAATAAAACGGCTTTCCGAAGGAGAACAACTCACTGAACTGGCGATTTTACCCAGGGACAAAGCAGCAGAGTTACCCCTATCTTTTGCTCAGACTCGTCTCTGGTTTTTGGCTGAATTTGAGTCGAATAGTTCTTTTTATAATATCCCCCTAGCCTTGCGTTTAGAGGGAAACCTGAACTCAGAAATCTTAATCCAGAGTTTAGAAGAAATTTGCGATCGCCACGAAGCTTTACGCACCAACTTTATTACCGTTGATGGTATCCCTACCCAGGTTATACAAGCACGAACCTGGACAGTTACGGTTGTGGATTTACAGCATTTATCTGGTAGTGAACAAGCAATTGCCTCCCAAGAGTTAGCACAAAATCAAGCGATTCAACCCTTTGACTTAGCCGGTGAACCCTTAATCAGAATCACTTTAGTGGTGTTATCTGAAACGGAACATCTCTTATTAGTCTGTATGCACCACATTGTCAGTGATGGCTGGTCAATGGGAGTATTTCTTCAGGAACTAACCGCCCTCTATAATGCCTATATTCAGGGTTTATCTTCGCCTCTAAATCCCCTATCTATCCAGTATGGAGATTTTACCCTTTGGCAAAGACAATGGCTGCAGGGAGAGGTATTGCAACAGCAACTAGACTACTGGCAAAAACAGTTAGCCGGCGCACCGGCCCTCCTATCTTTACCAACAGATAGACCTCGACCCAATCAACAAAGTTTTGCTGGGGGACATTTACCCTTTAGCCTTTCTTGGGAATTAACCGAAAAACTGACCCAATTAACCCAGGAACAGGGTGTCACCTTATTTATGACCCTGTTAACCGCTTATGCTGTCTTACTTTACCGTTATACAGAACAGGAAGACATCTTAATTGGTACTCCCATTGCTAACCGTAATCGCAGTGAAATTGAAGGTTTAATCGGCTTTTTTGTCAATACTTTGGTCTTGCGAATTGACTTGTCAGGTAAGCCCAATTTTAATCAGTTATTGGGTCGAGTACGGGAGATGGCAATGGATGCCTATGCTCATCAGGATTTGCCCTTTGAAATGTTAGTAGAAGTCCTACAACCTGAACGAGATTTAAGTCACGCGCCTTTATTTCAAGTGGATTTTCTGCTGCAAAATAGTCCCCCGTCTCCCTTAGAACTAATAGACTTAACTGCCACTCCCCTCACCACAGAAAATGACACCGCCAAATTTGATCTAACCCTGGCTATGGAGAATACCGGTGCAGGATTACAAGGGGTATGGGAATATAATACCGATTTATTTGATCGCAGTACCATTGAGCGATTAACAGGAAATTTCATCACCCTACTAGAAGCATTGGTTGTTAACCCGCAGCAGCCAATTTTCCAACTACCATTATTAACCGAAGTAGAGGCAAAAGAATTATTAAAAGACTGGAATGCTACCGAAAAAGCATATCCTTTCCATCAGTGCGTTCATCATTTATTTGAAGAACAAGCAGCACGAACCCCGGCTGCAGTAGCAGTGGTCTTTGAAGGTCAAGAATTAACCTATCAAGACTTAAATATTCAGGCGAATCAATTAGCCCATTATTTACAATCTTTGGGGGTAAATTCAGAAGTTTTAGTTGGTATTTATCTAGAGCGGTCGCTGTTAGTTATTGTCGGATTATTAGCAGTTCTCAAAGCTGGAGGATCCTATATACCTTTAGATCCAGATTATCCCCAGCAACGGTTGACTTATATGGCAGAAGATGCACAAATTTCTCTACTGCTAACTCAAGAAAGTTTACTCGATTCTTTACCAGCAGAAGATGTGGGGGTAATTGTCTTAGATAAATTAGCCGAGATTTTGACGGTTCAAAGTCCAGAAAATCCCCTCAGTGAAGTGGTTCCAGAAAATTTACTATGCCTATTATATACATCTGGTTCAACCGGTAAACCTAAAGGAGTGATGTTAACTCACGCGGCCTTAGTTAATCATAGTTGGGGCATTAGTGAAGTATTCGGTTTAACAGAATCTGATCGCGTTTTACAGTTTGCTTCCTTTGGCTTTGATGTCGCTGCCGAAGAAATTTTTCCCACTTGGTTAAAAGGTGGCACAGTGGTCTTAAGACCAGGGCAAATGTTCCCAACTTTGACTGATTTCGCCGATTTTATCGAACAAGAAAGCCTCACCGTTTTAAATATTACCCCCGCCTATTGGCATGAATGGGCGCTCGCCGTTTCCCAATCATTAGCTACTGTACCATCCAGTCTGCGGGTCGTCGCCGTGGGAGGGGATGCAGTGTTACCAGAAACCGTCAATATTTGGCGACAAATGGTCGGAAAACGGGTTCAATGTATTAATGTATATGGCCCCACAGAAGCGTCTGTAACCGCCATAGTTCATGATTTGCTAGATTATCAGTCAGAAAAAATCAATTCAGTGCTGATTGGTCGTCCCATTGCTAATACCAAAGCATATATCTTGGATCAAAATCTGCAACCTGTACCCATTGGAGTTAAGGGAGAATTGCATTTATGCGGTGTTCGTTTAGCGCGGGGTTATCTGAATCGTCCCGAATTAACTGCTGAAAAATTTATTGACAATCCCTTTGCTCATTCACCGTTCAATCGTTTGTATAAAACGGGAGATTTAGCGCGTTATTTACCCGATGGTAATATTGAATGTTTTGGCCGGATTGACAATCAGGTTAAAATTCGCGGATTCCGTATTGAGTTAGGAGAAATTGAAGCGGTACTTAACCAAAATATTGATGTACAAACATCTTGTGTGATTATTCGGGAAGATACTCCGGGGGATAAATATTTAGTCGCCTACATAGTAGCTCATTATGAACGGATACCGATGATTAGTGAACTGCGTCAGTTTCTGTCCAGTAAATTGCCTCTGTATATGGTTCCTCAAGCTTTTGTTTTTCTGGAATCTTTACCCCTTACTACTAATCGTAAGGTAGATCGTCGCGCTTTACCCGCACCAGATAAAATAGGGAATCGCCGGGATCAATATGTAGCACCACGCAATGGAATTGAAGAGATGTTGGTGCAAATTTGGACAGAAATACTCAAAATAGAGCAAGTGGGAATTTATGATAATTTCTTTGAAATTGGCGGCCATTCTCTCCTCGCAACTCAATTAGTTTCTCGGATTCGGAGTTTATTTAAAATAGAACTACCTTTGCGGAGTTTATTTGGTGCAGCTACGGTAGCCGAATTAGCGCATCTTATTGGACAATTACAGCAGCAAAATCTCACGCTAACAGTACCCCCGATTTTACCGAGAACTAAGGATACAGAACTACCTCTATCTTTTGCTCAACAGCGTTTATGGTTTTTAGATCAATTGCAACCAAATAGCGCTTTATACAATATACCGATGGTGTTGTATTTCCGAGGCAACCTCAATCAAAAGGCCTTAGAACAAAGTTTACGAGAAATCTGTAATCGCCATGAAGTATTACGGACTAATTTTGTCACGATTGATGGACAACCGACTCAGATTATTCAAACAACAAGGGAGACAATATCGGTCGTTGATTTACAAGATTTACCCATCCATGAACAAGAAGAAAAAACAGAGCAATTAAAGCAAAAACAAGCCACTCAAACCTTTGATTTAGCCAAAGAATCTTTAATCAGAATCACTTTAGTGGTGCTATCGGAGACGGAACATCTCTTATTAGTGTGTATGCACCACATTATTAGTGATGGTTGGTCAATCGAAGTATTTATTCACGAACTGACCAGCTTATATAATGCTTACACTCAAAATCATCCCGCAAATTTAGCTCCCTTACCGATTCAGTATGCAGATTTTGCACTCTGGCAAAAACAATGGTTACAAGGGGATGTCCTACAAAGTCAATTAAATTACTGGCAAAATCAACTAACAGCTGCACCCCCATTATTATCTCTTCCCACAGACCACCCTCGACCTGCGGTGCAAAGCTTTGTCGGTACTCAGCAAGAATTTTCCCTTTCCCCCAAACTTAGCCAAGCTTTGACTGAATTGAGTCGCCAACAAGGGGTGACATTATTTATGACGCTATTGGCTGCTTTTGATGCTTTACTGTATCGTTATACAGGGTCAAGTGATATTTTAGTAGGAACTCCCATCGCTAACCGGAATCGCGGTGAAATTGAGGGTTTAATCGGCTTCTTTGTTAATACTTTAGTGATGCGGACGGATTTATCAGATAATCCGAGTTTTAGTCAGTTATTAACCCGTGTTCGGGAAGTGACAATGGATGCTTACGCGCATCAAGACTTACCCTTTGAAATGTTAGTCGAAGCGTTGCAACCGGAACGGGATTTGAGCCATACTCCCCTATTTCAAGTCGCTTTTGTCCTGCAAAATACACCTAAGTCTGAGATTGCAATGACGGGATTAACGGTGACAGATTTGCCTCCAGAAAATACCACAGCTAAGTTTGATTTAACCTTAGCTATGGTTAACACCGATGATGGCTTAAAAGGTGTCTGGGAATATAATACTGATTTGTTTGAGAGTAGCACTATTGAGCGATTATCAGGGCATTTTCTCAACTTATTAGGGGGAATTGCGGCCAATCCTCAAGCGCGGATTTCCCAATTACCCTTACTGACAGAAAGCGAGACTAATCAGTTATTAATTGAGTGGAACAATACTCAAGTTGACTATCCTGAGTATAAGTGTATTCATCAATTATTTGAGGAACAGGTAAAACGCACACCCGATGCGGTAGCGGTGGTCTGTTCCCAGCAACAATTAACCTACAATGAGTTAAATTGTCGTGCTAATCAACTAGCCCATTATTTGCGGAAATTAGGAGTAAAACCAGATGAATTAGTGGGGATTTGTCTAGAACGTTCCTTAGACATGATTGTGGGATTATTGGGGATATTAAAAGCGGGTGGTGCATATCTACCTCTCGACCCAGATTATCCCAGTGAACGGCTACAATTTGCCATCGCTGATGCTCAACTGTCATTATTGCTAACTCAAGAGGGATTAATCGATAAACTACCCGAACATCAAGCGCCGCTAATCTTGTTAGACAGATTCACAGAAGAACTCAACCAAAATAGCCAGGATAACCTCACAGGAGTAGTAACAGCCAATAATTTAGCTAATCTCATTTATACCTCTGGTTCTACAGGAAAACCCAAAGGGGTAATGGTGGAACATCGGGGACTATTTAACCTAGCTCAAGCGCAAATTAAAACCTTTAACGTACAGTCAAACTCTCGCCTTCTCCAGTTTGCTTCCCTCAATTTTGATGCTTCTATCTGGGAAATTATCCTGTCCATGGGAGCAGGTGCAACCCTTTATTTAGACAGCAAAGATGCTTTAATGCCCGGGTTGCCATTAATGGGAATATTAAAAGATTATGGTATTACCCATATTATTTTACCCCCCTCAGCCTTAGCGGCTTTGCCCCTAGAAGAAATACCAGAGTTACAAACTATTATTGTAGGGGGAGAAGCTTGTTCAGAAGAATTGATCAAACAATGGGCTACGGGTAGAAATTTCTTTAATGCTTATGGACCGACAGAAACCAGCGTTTGTGCCACGGTAGAAAAATGGACAGATGAAACCCTGAAAGTAACTATTGGTCGCCCCATTGCTAACACCCAAATTTATATCTTAGACTCCCATTTACAACCTGTCCCGATTGGTGTTCCGGGAGAATTACATATTGGTGGTATGGGATTAGCGCGGGGTTATCTCAATCGTCCCGAATTAACCCAAGAAAAATTTATTCCTAATCCTTTTGAGAAGGATGAAGTGATCCCCCCAACCCCCCTTAATAAGGGGGGCAATGAGCCGTCAAAATTATATAAAACGGGAGACTTAGCCCGTTATTTACCCGATGGTAAAATCGAATATTTAGGACGCATTGACAATCAAGTAAAACTTCGCGGCTTCCGTATTGAATTAGGAGAAATTGAATCGTTACTCAACCAAAATGAGGCGGTACAGTCTTCTTGTGTGATTGTTCGTGAAGATAATCTAGGGGATAAACGCTTAGTTGCTTACGTTGTACCGCAACCCGAAATCAACCTGACAATTAACGAAATACGGCAATTTTTGCGAGCAAAATTACCCGACTATATGGTCCCAACTGCGTTTATTCTTCTTGATGCTTTCCCCTTAACTCCCAATGGCAAAATAGACCGCCGTGCTTTACCTGTTCCCGATTTACAGAGCCAAGGTGAATATATAGCTCCCCGTAACCCCATTGAAGAAAAAATGGCGCAGATTTGGGGTGACGTACTGAAATTAAAACGAGTCAGTATTGAGGATAATTTCTTTGAATTAGGTGGACATTCTCTGTTGGCAACTCAAGTTATTTCTCGATTACAGGAAACCTTTGAGATTGTTGTTCCCTTGCGTTATCTGTTTGAATCTCCAACCATTGCTCAGTTAAGTGCGGTAATTTTAAAAGAACTGCAAACAGGTTTAGGGTTAAAGCTACCATCAATTGTCCCCGTTAATCGGGAGGATGATATTCCCCTATCCTGGGCCCAGGAACGTCTCTGGTTTGTGAATCAATTAGAAGGAGAAAGTGGGGCTTATACTATTGATTTAACTATGCGTTTGCGCGGAAATCTCAATGTTAAAGCCTTAGAAAAAGCTTTCCAAGCCATTATTCAACGCCATGAACCCCTACGGACTCAATTTAAACTCAAAGATAACAAACCAATACAAGCGATCGATCCTAATGTAACCTTCACCTTACCAGTTGTCAATCTGCAAAACCTCAGTCATTCTGAGCAACAGGTAAAAAACCTGTTATTAGCAGCAGCATCCGAACCTTTTGATCTCGAATCAGGTTCAGTATTACGAGTCAACTTATTGCAAGTCAAGACAGAGGAATATGTACTATTATTAGCTATTCATCATATTGCGGCTGATGGTTGGTCAATAGGTGTTTTAATCGATGAATTATCGGTCTATTATCGAAGTTTCTGCACCGGGACAAAAGCAGATTTACCTACTTTATCGATACAGTATGCTGACTTTGCCCTGTGGCAGCGTCAATGGTTAACTAATGAAGTATTAGACCGTCAATTAAGCTACTGGAAGCAACAATTAACCGGGGTTCCCCTACTACACCAACTTCCCACAGACCGTCCCCGGCCAGCAATCCAAAGTTTTCGCGGAGGGACGGAGCGACTGCAACTAGATAGTCAACTAACGCAACAACTGAAAAAACTCAGTCAAGAGTCCGGTAGCACTCTCTTTATGACATTACTAGCGGGTTTTGCTGTGTTACTATCTCGTTATAGTCAACAAACAGATGTGGTAATTGGTTCACCAATTGCTAACCGTAATCGCACCGAAATTGAAGGGTTAATTGGCTTTTTTGTCAATAGTTTAGTGTTAAGATTTGATTTATCTCAAGACCCGACCTTTGAGGATTTTCTCGCGCAGGTCAGACAAACTACTCAAGACGCTTACGACCATCAAGATTTACCCTTCGAGATGTTAGTCGAAAAATTACAAATTGAGCGTCATTTAGATCGTAATCCTTTAACACAGATAGTTTTTGCCCTTCAGAATGCTCCTAGTTCTCCCTGGGATTTACCCGGAGTAAACATTGAGGAGATACCATCAGGACTTGATTCAGTTAGGGTTGACCTAGAACTTTACCTCTGGGATGCAGCCGAAGGATTGGGCGGTTTTTGCTCTTATAACAGGGATTTATTTGATGCTGAAACCATTGTCCGTATGATGACTCATTTTAAGACTTTGTTAGCGGCAATTGTAGAAAATCCCCGTCAATCATTAGCTTCACTACCCTTATTAAACCCAGAGGAAGAGTATCAACTATTAGAGGGTTGGAATGAGACAAAAGCTGATTACTCCTATAACAAGTGTATTCATCAATTAATTGAGGAACAAGCAGCGCGTACCCCTGATGCAGTAGCAGTAGTCTTTGAAAATCAACAGTTGACCTATGCAGAATTAAATAGTCAGGCCAATCAACTAGCTCACTATTTACGCTCTTTAGGCTTAGAAACCGAGGTAATAGTCGGTTTATGTGTAGAGCGCTCTTTAGACATGATTGTGGCATTAATAGGCATCCTTAAAGCCGGTGCTGCCTATCTCCCCCTTGACCCAGAATATCCTCAAGAACGCCTACAATTTATGTTAGAGGATAGTCAAGTCCCCTTATTACTAACCCAAAGTTCACTGATTGATAAACTCCCAAATCATCGAGGCAAAACTGTATTTTTAGCTGAAATTTGGCAAGAAATTAAACCAATGAACCGGGATAATTTGACGGGGAAGGTAACAGCTTCTAATTTGGCTAATGTGATTTATACTTCTGGTTCTACGGGTAAACCTAAAGGGGTGATGGTTGAACATCAAGGGTTGTCTAACCTTGCTCTGGCGCAAATTCAGACTTTTGCTGTGTCTTCTCAGAGTCGAGTGCTTCAATTTGCTTCTTTTAGTTTTGATGCCTGTATTTCAGAAGTTTTAATGGCTTTGGGAGCGGGAGCGAGACTTTATTTGGCAAGTAAAGAAAATTTAATGCCCGGTTTACCTTTAATCAAGCAATTACGGGAGAATAAGATTACTCATATTACTCTACCGCCATCAGCTTTAGCGGTACTACCGTGGGAAAATCTTTCCTCTCTGCAAACTATTATTGTCGCCGGGGAAGCTTGTTCTCCTGAATTGGTGAAAAAATGGTCACAGGGACGAAATTTCTTTAATGGTTATGGACCCACCGAAGGAAGTGTTTGTGCAACGGTAGCTAAATGTACGCCGGTTGATGAAAAAATAACTATTGGTCGGCCAATTCCTCATGTGCAGGTTTATATTTTAGACTCGCATTTACAACCGGTTCCTATCGGTGTACCCGGGGAATTACACATCGGAGGAGCAGGAGTAGCCAGAGGTTATTTGAATCGCCTAGAATTGACAGCAGAGAAATTTATCTCTAACCCGTTTGTCTCCCTTGATCCCCCCCTAACCCCCCTTGATAAGGGGGGAGAGCGGCCGTCAAAATTATACAAAACGGGAGATTTAGCTCGTTATTTACCTGATGGAAAAATTGAATATCTGGGACGAATTGACAATCAGGTTAAAGTAAGGGGTTTCCGCCTTGAATTAGGGGAAATTGAAGCAGTTTTGAGCCAACATCCCCTAGTACAAGAAGCGGTTGTGATGGCTCGCGCTGATCAGGCAAGTGATCATGATCAAGACCAGCTTAATACTAATTTGGTAGCCTACTTAGTTCCGGCTCTCAAGGGTCAAGTATTGCCCGAACAGCTTGCTCAATGGCAGAGTGAATATGTTAGTGATTGGCAAAAGATTTACGAAGAATCCTACAGTAAACCCCAACCTCAAACCGAGGACCCCACTTTTAATATTAGTGGTTGGAATAGTAGTTATACGCGACAAGCTATTCCCGCAGCAGAAATGCAGGAATGGGTTGATCAGACAGTGAGCCGAATTTTAGGAAATCAACCACCACAACGAGTGTTAGAAATTGGTTGCGGAAGTGGATTATTGCTATTCCGTGTGGCGAAACATTGTCAGGAATATTGGGGAGCCGATTATTCCGCTGCTACTATTAATAACCTAGAACATTTATGTGGCACAATTGAGGGTTTAGAGGGCAAAGTAAGATTATTACACCGAACAGCAGATGATTTTACCGGCATTCCCCAAGCTACTTTCGATCGAGTAGTAATTAACTCTGTTGTTCAGTATTTCCCTAGTGTGGATTATCTATTACAAGTTATCGCAGGAGCAGTCAAGACGATTGCGGATCAGGGTAAGATTTTCCTAGGTGATATCCGTAGTTTGTCCTTACTAGAGCCTTACCATGCCGCGGTACAGTTAGCTCGTGCCGAAGCTAATAAAACCCTTGAACAATGGCAAAAACAGGTGAATCAAAGTGTAGCTACCGAAGAAGAATTGTTAATTGCACCTCAGTTCTTTATCGCGCTTAAACAACGTTTTCCGCGAATTTCTTGGGTAGAGATTGCACCGAAACGGGGTCAGGCGGACAATGAGTTAACTCAATTCCGCTATGATGTTACTTTACATCTGGATACTAATGGGCAAAAAACGACAATTCCTTGGCTAAATTGGCAGCGGGATCGGTTTTCTTTAGGGCAACTGCAAGATAAATTGAAACTGGAACAACCAGAATATTTAGGCATCAGGGATGTACCCAATCAACGAGTACAAAAGGCACTACAAATTTTAGACTGTTTAGAAAATCCTCCTGGGGTAACAACGGTGGGAGAATTGCGGCAATTGTTAGCAAAAAATACCGGAATAGGGATTAATCCTGAGCAAATGTGGCAACTGGGAGAACAGTTAGATTACACTGTTCATCTCAGTTGGTGGGAAGGTAGTCAAGATGGTTCTTTCGATGTGGTTTTCTGTCGCCAGAATGCCATCTTAGAACCGATAATAAGTAAAGTTGATGAACAACCATACCCCAATTTTTGGGATGATGAGACGATTATTCCCAAATCCTGGACTGATTATACGAATAATCCTCTATATGGTAAATTAGTCCAGAAGCTGATACCACAGGTGCGGGAATTTGTCCAACAAAAGCTACCTAGTTATATGGTTCCCCAGGCTTTTGTTTTGCTTAATACCCTACCTTTGACTCCTAATGGTAAAGTAGATCGGCTGGCTTTGCCTACACCCGATACAGCTACACGCAATTTAGCTACGGGATTTCTCGCACCTCGTACCCCGATTGAAACTCAAATGTCTCAAATTTGGAGTGAAGTTTTGGGAGTCGAACGTATTGGAATTAAGGATAATTTCTTTGAATTGGGAGGACATTCTTTGTTAGCAACTCAGGTTATTTCCCGTTCCCGCGATCTTTTCTCGGTGGAATTGTCTTTACAAAATCTGCTGGAATACCCAACTATCGCTAATTTAGCCCAAATTATTGAAGTTCTTACCGTTGCACCGGGAGAAACAGCTATGACTGAAACCTTAGAAGATTATGAGGATGGTGAATTATAAAAACAGTTAAAGTTTTAGCTGATATCAATAGTTTAGCAAGACAGTTAAAACGGCAAAGGACAAATATTGATCCTAGTCAATGGCAATCTGATGTACTTTTACATCCTCAGGGCAAACTTCGTGATTTAGAGCTAATTTAACAACAACTTTGGAGGCAATTGGTAAGTGAAAGTAGGAGATTTTTTAGCGTATTTGAAGGGTTTAGACATTAAACTATGGCTGGAAGGCGAAAAACTTCGTTTTCAGGCTCCCAAAGGGGTTATGACCCCAGAAATTAAAGAAGAAATCGCCGCCAAAAAACCTGAAATTTTGGACTTTTTAAGAGCGGCAAAAATCCCAACTAATACTGTTGATTTAGAGATTATTCCCGTGTCACGGGATCAGGATTTACCCCTCTCTTTTGCTCAACAACGACTCTGGTTTTTACACCAACTTTCCCCCGATAGTCATTCCTATAATCTGTTGGACGCTTTGCGGTTAGAAGGAAACCTCAATCTATTAGCTTTAGAACAAAGTCTCAGTGAACTGATTCGCCGTCACGAAATTTTAAGAACCACTTTTCCCATGGTAGAAGGGCAACCAATTCAGCGCATTGCTCCCCCTTCCCCCGTAAGTTTACCCCTGGAAGATTTACAAGGTTTATCAAAGAATGAACAAACAGAACATCTGCAAGAAATAGCGATTGCTCTCTCCTTAAAACCCTTTAATCTAGCCAAGGAATCATTAGTCCAATTTAAGTTACTTAAACTCAGTTCCCAAGAGTATGTATTGCTGTTGAAGATGCACCATATTATTTACGATGGTTGGTCTTTGAGCATCTTCTTTGATGAATTATCTCAACTTTATGCGGCCTTTGTCCGGGGGTTGCCTTCCCCTCTCCCTGAATTATCGATTCAATACGCCGATTTTGCTGTATGGCAACGTCAATGGCTCACTGGTGAAGTTTTGGAGCGTCAACTTAATTACTGGCAAAAACAGTTACAAGATGCACCTACTATTTTAGAATTGCCGACGGATTATCCCCGTCCTCCAATTCCTAGTTTCCGGGGTGATGGGCAGGTTTTTCGCCTGAATCAAGACTTAACGCAACGCCTCAAACGGTTAAGTCAGGAGTCAGGAGCAACACTATTTATGACTTTACTGGCGGCTTTTTTTGTCCTAATTTCTCGTTATAGTGGTCAATCAGATGTTTTGGTAGGTTCTCCGATAGCTAATCGTAATAGTTCGGCAATTGAGAAATTAATGGGCTTTTTTGCGAATACTTTGGCTTTAAGGGGTGATATGTCGGGAAATCCGAGTTTTCTGGAGTTATTAGAACGAGTAAAGCAAACAACTTTATCAGCTTATGCCCATCAAGATTTGCCTTTTGAAATGTTAGTAGAAAAATTACAATTAAACCGAAATTTAAGTCATAATCCTTTGATACAGGTGATGTTTTCTCTGCAAAATACTCCCCAATCTGAGGCCAGTTTATCTGGCTTAAAGATGGAGAGTTTGCCTTTATCTGTTGAGCTTAAAGCGCGATTTGATTTAGAGGTAAATTTTTGGGAAGTTTCTGATCGTTTAGAAGCGGTTTGGTGTTATAGTACGGATTTGTTTGCTGCCCCCACTATTAACCAAATGGGGCAACATTTTCAGAATCTCTTAACTGCGATTGCAGCTAATCCCAATATGGGAATTTTTCAGTTATCGATGTTAAGTGATGAAGAACGTTATCAATTGTTATCATTGTGGAACGAAACTCACACAGATTATCCCTCTGATCAATGTATTCATCAATTATTTGAAGAACAGGTAAAACGCACACCCGACGCGGTAGCAGTGGTATGTTCAGAGCAACAATTAACCTACAATGAATTAAATTGTCGTGCTAATCAATTAGCCCATTATCTGCGAAAATTAGGAGTAAAACCAGAGGAATTAGTGGGGATTTGTCTAGAGCGTTCCTTAGACATGATTGTGGGATTATTGGCTATTCTTAAAGTCGGTGGAGCTTATGTTCCTATTGACCCAGATTATCCCCAAGAACGCATTAGCTTTATGCTCCAAGATACCCAGGTTAAAATACTGTTAACCTGCGAATCTTTACAGAATTTCTTGCCAAATCATCAGGCTATTGTTGTCTGTTTAGACAAAGATTGGCAACAAATTAATCAGGCAAGTCAGCAGAATCTTAACAGCGCGGTTTCTGCGGATAATTTAGCCTACGTCATTTATACTTCTGGTTCTACAGGAATACCCAAGGGTGTTATCGTCACTCATCAAGCAGTTAATCGACTGGTATTAAATACTAATTACATCCAGTTTACTCCTGATGACCGCGTTGTTCAAGCGTCTAATATTGCTTTTGATGCCGCTACTTTTGAAATTTGGGGGGCTTTACTTAACGGTGCTAAGATTATTATTATCGCTAAATCAGTTTTGCTCTCACCCCAAGAATTGGCACTAAGCTTAAAGGAAAATCGGATTAGTGTCTTATTTTTAACCACAGCACTTTTTAATCAGTTAGCCAATTTAGTTCCCCAAGCTTTTAGTAACTTACGCTGCTTACTATTTGGGGGTGAAGCAGTTGAACCAAAATGGGTACAAGAGGTACTAGAAAAAGGTGCGCCACAACGGTTGCTTCATGTCTATGGGCCAACGGAAAATACAACGTTTTCTTCCTGGTATTTAGTGGAAAACATAGCTTCTACAGCCACAACTATTCCCATTGGTAAAGCGATTGCCAATACCCAAATCTATTTGCTGGATAAAAATCTCCAACCTGTCCCGATTGGTGTAGTAGGAGAATTACATATTGCTGGTGCAGGATTAGCCAAAGGTTATCTTAACCGTCCCGAATTAACCCAAGAAAAATTTATTCCTAATCCTTTTGAGAAGGATGAAGTGATCCCCCCAACCCCCCTTAATAAGGGGGGCAATGAGCCGTCAAAATTATATAAAACGGGAGACTTGGCCCGTTATTTACCCGATGGTAATATTGAATATGTAGGACGGATTGACAATCAAGTAAAAATTCGCGGCTTCCGTATTGAATTGGGAGAAATTGAGGCTGTACTTAGTCAAAATCAGGCGGTACAGTCTTCCTGTGTGATTGTTCGTGAAGACAATCCAGGGGAAAAACAGTTAGTTGCCTATATTGTACCTAAGCTAGGAGTAAAGCTAACAAGTGGCGATTTGCGTCAATTTCTTAGCCATAAATTGCCCGGTTATATGGTTCCTGGTGCTTTTGTGCTGCTGGAGTCTTTCCCTTTAACAGCTAACGGAAAAATTGATCGTCGTGCGTTAAAAGCTCCTAGTAATACCAGTGATTCAGACAGATTTATTGAAGCGCGTAATCAGTTAGAATTAAACCTCGTGCAAATCTGGTCAAAAGTGCTAAAGATTGACAAAATTAGCGTGCATGATAACTTTTTTGACCTCGGTGGTCATTCCCTTTTAGCTCCTTATTTAATCACCCAAATTAAAGAACAGTTAGGCAAGGAAATTGCCGTAACTACAATATTTCAAAACCCAACTATTGAACAGTTAGCGACCATTATCCAAACCGATGCAGATTCCTCTAACCAGTCTTGTTTGGTTCCCATTCAACCCCAGGGTTCAAAGCCTCCTTTCTTCTGTGTTCCAGGCGCCGGGGGACGACCATTTTATTTTTACCATTTAGGACGTTGTTTAGGAAAAGATCAACCTTTCTACAGTTTTGAAAATGATCTCTATCAACAGTTTGGAGAAATCACTCGCATTGAGGATATAGCAAGTATTTATCTTCAAGCCATGCAGGATTTACAACCCCAAGGCCCCTACTTTTTGGGAGGACATTCCTACGGTGGTAATGTGGCTTTTGAAATGGCTCAACAGTTGGTTAATCAGGGTCAACAAGTGGCATTACTAGCAATCATTGATTCTTCAGCACCCACTTATAAAGACAAACAAATTTTGCTTGATTATATTAATTGGGATCATGCGCGATGGTTAGCTGAAGTCAGCAAAGGTATCGAAGTTTATTTAGATAAAACCATCGATATTTCCTATGAAACTCTTCAACTCTTAACAGTGGAGGAACAATTAAAATACGCCTTAAACTTTTTTAAACTGGCTAATATGCTTCCTCCCAATGCGGAAACTAGGCAGCTTGAAAAAATTGTCCAAGCCTATAAAACTAGCTGTTTATGTCTGATTGATTATCTCCCTAAACAGATTTATCCTGGTAAAATTACGATTATACGGGCCAGGGAGGAATTAGCTGATGATCCAAATAAAGATTTAATAGCTGGAGATTGCGAGGATTCCTCTTTAGGCTGGAGTGAATTTTCTACAGAGCCAGTTGAGATTCATTTCGTACTAGGAAATCATGTCTCGATTATGGTGGAACCCCATGTCCAGATTTTAGCCGAAGAGTTAAAAGTTTGCCTTGAGATTTGATACCAAACCCGTTTTTAAGACTATGGTTCACTCCCAATTCAACTTGAAAAACACAGTTATCAATTGTTTCTCACCAATCTCCTCTATCTTTTCAACAGGATTTAATCTAAGAACTGACGATTTTCTACAAGTTGTGTGAACGGTAAGACTAATGTAAAATGCTGCAAGGCATCTGATTGCTAGACAGCCGATTTGTATTCTTTTGCCTTACCATGGATTTTATATGAATGAAATCCCGACCAACCAATCCAACTTAGTGATTTTAGGAGTCTCATCAATGACGGAAACTACTGAAACGGCCATTCCCAATGATTTTCTCGGAATTAATCCCACAGAAATCAACAAAAAACTTGTCTCCTGGGGAATTTCTCTGGATGAAGTTGTTCAAAAACTTGCTTCTCTGGGACTCCCCGGCATTATTTTCATTATTGCTGTTGCCGCATCCGGTGGTACTGCCTATCCGATGATTTACGCACTTTTTGGGTTAGGCGGTCCGCTGGGACTAATTGGTGGACTTGGGGTCTTAGGCATCTCTACCATTATTGGTGACATTGTTACGGGTTATGGCATTGAGGCACTGCTTAAAACGGTCTATCTCAAACGTCGTGAAACAGAAACTCAAGAATATCTCATCAATGAGGTGGAAGGTTTGCCAATTTCTCAAGTTCTAAAACTTAACCTGAAAAAGGCTATTGAAGTAGAAATTGCTGCCGAAGAACCCATTGCTCCCAAAGAAGTCGAAATTGCTGAGGAGTAGTTTTAACTTAACCAAGCACTTTCTCCCTCCTCTACCCTGCTGCCCTCACCGGCAAATTGACTTTTTCAGCAAACCCTAAATACAACCCACATTCCGCACCCTAAGTGTCACAACGTCTCAAAAGAGGAAGGGGCGTGAGTCAAAATACTTATCTAGAGGAGTGAGTTGGCGGCAAGCTGCCGGCAACTAAGCCGAAAATTTCAGAGTTCCCCCGGTCATTCTCAAT
>NZ_JASJFF010000668.1:0-2118 GCF_030065435.1 Microcystis sp. M53603_WE2 | reverse complement strand
TCAAGTAAAAAGGAGACAGGAGACAAATTCACCTGATAACTGATGGTGGGTTACGGCGAATACTAAATAGGTGGTAAAATATCTAAGTTATTGTCGCCTAACCCACCCTACACTAAGTTGCTGGGGTTTTTTCCTGAGCTTGTTTTAATCTTTCTGCTGCTGTTTCCATGACTTCTGCAAAGTTTTCGAGAATTTCGCCGGGGTGCGCTTCGAGGATTTTTGTGGATAGGGAAATGCGATTTTTATATTCGTCAATTTCCGCGACTACCACTTTAATTGCTTGACCAACTTTAAAGAAAGTCATGGGAGAATTAAAAGAGGCTCCTGTCACCTGTTTAGCATGGAGTAATCCCGTCACTCCACCGCAATCGACAAAGACACCGTAGGGTTGTAATTTAACCACGGTGCCACTTAATAATTTACCCACAGCTAATTGACTGATAGCGTTAGCGCGAGCAATTTCTCGCTGAGATAAAACTAATTTATTATTTTCTTGATCGATTTGAATAAAAGTTGCGGTTAAAAGTTGTCCGATCAGGGAATCTAAATCATTTTTTTCGATTAAATGGGAGCGAGGGATAAATCCTTTTAATCCCTCCACCTCTCCCGTCACTCCCCCCTTATTCACCCCCGTGACGCGCAGCTGCACCGACTTGCCACTTTCAGAGATTTCCCTGACATTTTCCCAAGCTTTTTGTAGTAATAATTGCCGCAGAGACAGGGTAACTTGTCCTTCCGCGTCCTGTCCACGGGTAATCAGAAAATCGAATTCTGCACCTATGGGTAAAGCTTCAGCAATAGAAATAACATTTTCCAGGGAAATTTCCCTTAAAGGAATAAAAGCGGAGGATTTGCCGCCAATATCGATGAATGCTCCATCGGAGGTGTGTTGATCGACTCTCCCGCGCACGATCTGCCCTTTTTCAAATTGATAATCGTATTGATCAAGAGCTTTGGCAAAATCGTCCATGGAAAAGGCTGGGTTCGGTGTCATGATAAATAGAATGGTTACAAGTATAATTTCGATCTGCTTCCAGTGTAAGCTGAAGCTTGAGGGGTCAGACCATTAAGATTTAAGAAGGCTAAATAACTCTAGCACATGATCCCAGGCAGATTTGGCCGCATTAGCATTATAACTAGCCCTTTGGTCGCAGAAAAAGCCATGGTCGGCATTTTCATAGCGGAAAACTCGATGAGGAATTTGATAACGGATTAATGCGTTTTCTATCTCATCCACTTGCTTTTGAGGAATACTCGCATCTAACATCCCGAAAAATGCGTAGATTGTCCCTTTGATTTGGGGAGTCACCTTCACTGTCGCTTGACCACCCCCAGGGGTTCCCGTGGTGATTCCCGCACCGTAAAAAGAGGCACTAACTTTGATATCCTCTAGAGTGGAGACAAGATAAACCACATGACCACCAAAACAAAAACCGATCGTGCCGACACCGGTTTTTTTCACCTGTGGCAAACTATAAAGATAATCGATGGTGGCTTGGATATCGCTGATTAATTCGGCTGCTTTGGTTTGTTCTTTGTACTGACGACCGATTTCGATATCTGCCATACTGTACCCCGTTTCAAAACCCGGAGCGAATCGCTGATAAATGGCAGGAGCGATCGCTATATAGCCTTCTTGGGCGATTCTGCGGGTGACATCGCGAATATGGTCGTTTACGCCGAATATTTCCTGAATCACGATAATTGCTGGATAAATTCCCACTCGATCGGGAATGGCTAAATAAGCGTCTATGTCAATATCTTTGTTAGAAATCGTAACAGTTTGCGTATTAATAGTCATAATTTTCTCGCTGAAAAGCGGATTGGTGTTAGGGTGTTAGGGCTTGAGGATTGTAGGATGTTAGGGTTTTAGTTAAAACTCCCCACTTCCCCATTCCCCCACTTTCCCATTCCCCCATTCCTCAAATTAAAACAAACTTTGCCAAGGCCGCAGCCACCCCATTTAAGTTTACACTGGGGGCAACCCAATCGGCTTGATCCTTAACGGCTTGGGGAGCATTACCCATGGCGACACCGACACCCGCGTAGGTGAGCATAGAAACATCATTAAAATTATCACCGATCGCCATGACGTTTTGCGGTTGTAATCCTAGGATA
>NZ_JASJFF010000834.1:0-2163 GCF_030065435.1 Microcystis sp. M53603_WE2 | reverse complement strand
CCAACCCCATTCTTCCACTCCCACGGAAATTTGCGAACCGGGACGGACATCTCCTTTCGATAAGTCTATCAGAGTCACACTGACTGCGGCGAATAGACTGCCACGATAAATCGGTTGTCCTTTGTTGTTAGTATTTTTAAAACTAAGGCTAGAAACTTGGGGGGGTTGACCGGAGCGCGTCCAGCGAATGCGCTCAAAACGTCCATTGAGAAATTCTGCCGAATAGGACCAACCGTTATTCATGCGGCCTTGACAAAAAAGCTGTTGTGTGGCTACAGTAGCAGGAATATTGACAGATAAACTCAGAAGGCTGAATGTACCGAGAGCGATCGGCAAAAATTTCATAAAAGTTGGCACTATAGGGTCAAATAATCCTATTATAAGTTCTTAGCTCGCGAATTTAACTATCGCAGCTGCGGTAAGTTCTGGTTTTTCGAGGTGGGGAACATGGCCACAGCGAGGAATCCAGACCAGTTGATTATTGGGCAAAGCCTGCTGAAATTTCTTCGCGTCTTCTGTGCCTAAAATTCGATCGTTTTCTCCCCAAATAATCAGAGTTTCTCGGTTTATTTGGCTTAATTTCGGCAAAAATGCCCCATAACCGCCACTTTTGGTAAAGGAGATTAAAGCCTCACTCCAGTGGGGACAATTCAGGTGCAGACTAGCACAGGTGCAAGCATCAACACTAGCCAAAGTTTGATCGAAATAGGCGGTACGACTGATATTTTGGCGCACGCGGGGATTGGCTAAAAAATTAGTTGCCCACTTATCGAGGGGAGAAAACATCAATTTACCCAAAACTGGGGGGTTAGCTAGTCCTGCGCTGTCAATCAGGACTAATTTTGCCACTATTTCTGGGTAGGAGAGGGCAAAATCGAGGGCCACTGCACCCCCCATGGAAGCACCGACTAAAATTATCGGTTCGGCGATCGCAGTTCTCCAGAAATGGTAAAGATGGCTTTTAATAGTTTCGGGAGATACTTCTAAATCTGGCTCTCGCTCAGTAAAACCGAAGCCGAGTAGATCTATCGCCCAAGTTTCCCTATTTTGGGCGAGTAAAGGTAGTAAACGCCGAAATTCCAGCAGGGAACTATCAAAACCGTGCAGGAGGACAAAAGGCGGTTGACCTTGCCCTTGTTGACTATAGGTAGTTAGAATCGATCGGGGATAGATGGGGCTATCGATGGCAATTTGCTGGATATTTTCGAGGAGAGCAAGGGAGGTATCTTCGCTCAATCCCTCGCTAACAGTGGGTAAAAAGTTAGGATAATTCACGGATGAGGGGGACAGTTTTTTCTAGAGTTTCCGAACATCGGCGTTGATTTTATCAGCCTGTATCCAAGATTTCCGGTCAAAAAAACCCAGGCTGATAACTGATAGCTGAAAGTTATCTTAATAGCTAATTTCGAGGGTGACAGCAGCGCGCAGGGTTTGTTCCCCTCCGATAACCGGGCTACTGGCAGCATCGGCACTCCGACTCCGAAAAACCGCTTCTGAGCGAGCTATTGGCACGGGATTACCTGTATTACCCACTTGGATAGAAACCGTTTCTTTCGCCACTAAACCGAGGGCTTGTAACACGATTGTCGCCTGTTCTCTAGCTTGTTCCGTGGCTTTGATGAGAGCGGTTCTTTGGGCAGCTGCGATCGCTGATTCCCCAGCAGTAAAACTGACCCCATCGATGCGTGTTGCCCCGACTTTCACCGCTTCATCGATTAAAATCCCCGCTTGGGCTATATCGATCTGAAAACTAATCAAATTAGCCCCGATATAACCGATTAAACGTCTTTGGTTGTTGCTGAAGTCGTAATTGGGCTGTAAACTGATGCCGGTGGTTTCCAATTTTTCCACTTGACGGGAACGGAGAAATTTAACCACCGCATCGCTACGATTGGCGGTTTCCCGCTGCACTTTCCCCGCTTCTTTGCCTTGAACTTCTACCCCTAAGCGCACTACTGCTTGAGAAGTGGCGATATTTTCTATTCCTTCCCCCGTCACGGTAATTGTCCTCAATTCTCTTTCGTTTGCGTAACTAGGCATAACTAATCCGGTGTTGATGAGGATAAGGGACAGCAAAAAAGCCAAGCAAAATTTTCTGTAATTCATGAAAAATCCGTAGCGATCGATACTATATTTCGATTCTAGCCTTTATTTTGGGCAATT
>NZ_JASJFF010000989.1:0-2383 GCF_030065435.1 Microcystis sp. M53603_WE2 | reverse complement strand
CATCCTCTAACCGCTCCGGCCCACCCAAATTTAATAATAAAACCCCAACGCGACCCATAGTGTTAACAGATAATTTTTAAATTTTCAGATTCTTTACCAAGTTTAACAATATATCGGTGGAACCGTTAAAACAAATTACAGGCTACAGAGAACTTAATCAAATCTTGGAGGTTGATCTTGGCTACAATTTTACGTCCCCTCAGTTATCAATATCAATGGCTTTACGATGGTATCTCCCGTCTGGCTGCCCTAGCGGTGGGTGGGGAGACCCGTTTTCGGCAATTGGCCCTAGAAGGTTTAAAAATCGCTAAAAATGACCCAATCCTCGATCTCTGTTGTGGTGCGGGTCAAACCACCCGTTATTTAGTCCCCCTATCCGATCGCTGTGTCGGTTTAGATGTCTCTCCCCGGGCCCTGGAGCGAGCTAGTTTAGCGGTGCCGCAAGCGCATTATGTGGAGGGATTAGCCGAAAAAATGCCCTTTGATGCCCGAGAATTCGCCTTTGTTCATACTAGCGCCGCTCTCCACGAAATGGAACCAGAGCAGTTAGAGGAAATCCTTAAAGAAGTGTATCGAGTTCTCAGACCGGGGGGAATTTTTGCCCTCGTGGATTTTCATCGACCCACTAACCCGCTTTTTTGGCCTTCTTTAGCCCTATTTTTGCAATTATTTGAAACCGATACCGCTTGGCAGTTTATCGATCGGGATCTGATCCGATCTTTACAGGCGATCGGTTTTCGTGATTGTCAACAAAAATTATACGCCGGTGGCAGTTTACAGGTGATTCGAGCGGCCAAGTGAAGGGATCGGCCAGGCAAGATTTTCAGAGGCAGTCGGTCATTTATACTAAGTAGGGAAGCTGAGTTCGATCGACTCGGTGCCAGTTATTTTTGAGAAGTAATGACTAGAGCAAAAATTCTACAACCCGATTTAATTTTAGGGGATACGATTCTCGGTCTCAGTCTGGAGATTTTGAGTCAGCATCAGATTAAGGGATTGATTCTCGATGTGGACGATACCCTTGTTCCCCTCCAGGAAACGACGGTTTCTGAGGATTTACAGCGTTGGGTCGATTCCTTGCGTCTTTATCTACCGATTTGGTTGGTAAGCAATAATCTTAGCGAAAATCGTATCTGTGCGATCGCTGATAATTTACAACTTCCCTACCTTCTCGGTGCGGTGAAACCCTCTCGACGCAAACTCCGGCAAGCGATGGCAGCCATGAGTCTCCCCCCCCAACAAATTGCGATGGTTGGCGATCGCTTGTTTACCGATGTTTTAGCGGGAAATCGTCTGGGAATGTTTACCATTCTGGTGAAACCAATGGTAAATCCCTTGACGGGGGGACAACCTTATCCAATCCACGATTTTGAGGTGTGGATATCACAAATTCTCGGCGTTTCCCTCCATCCGCAGCATTACTTAATAAAACCTGACCAATCCTCACAGAAGTAAATATTAAAAAATAATTAAGTATAGAGGAAACGATGGAAAAGTAGGAAATACTATAGACAATTTGAAATGAGGTCAGCCGAGATAAAGACCTTAAATATATGAAAGTCAGTAGATAGAAGGTGCCAGTTTTTGCGGATATACGCCAAAAGCTGGCTCTACTGTTTTTGAGTTTTATCTGTTTGGATGTCATACTATAGCGGTTCTCACACTATGTGGCACAGTTAAACCTTTGCTGAACAAGCTTTTTAACATCGATAATGTACCTCTTGCGAACAGGAAACGCTATAAATCCAGTTGTTAAAGACTGATTATTTATTCTCCGTTTTGCATGGGTGCCTGTCCTGGTATGTAGCCCATACTCAACGGATTTAGGATCACATTACCGTGCGCTGTTATCGAAAAAATCAATAATTGCCCGAAGAAGATCAAACCAGAGGATGATAGAAAAGTTAGAATTACCCTTGCAACTATGACCCTAGATATTATCCCCGAAGGGGAAGAACGCAAAGTGGAAGCTGTCAGTAGTGCCGCCATTGATGGTGCGCCGATCGCCTATATTGTCGTCTTAGCCGCCATTGTCACCACCCTTTCTTTTATTCCCTTCTCCATTGTCCTCGCTTCTGGCGGTAGTATGCCCCTCAGTCAAGCGGTTTTTCCCCTCTTGGGTTGGTTACTCGGCCCGATCGCTGGAGCGATCGCTAGTGGCATTGGGTCCTTAATTGGGGCTTTCCTTGCCCCCTACACAGCAGGAATTCCCGCTATTTCGGTCTTTGGGGCGATTTTGTCTAGTTTTGTGGCGGGAACGATGGTTTTAGGCAAAAAACGCCGTTATTGGTGGTTAGGATTAACGTTAATTTTTCTGATTCCCCTGTTTATCTACGCTAACCGGGCGATCGGACTGAACGGCATTTCGCCACGAATCTTTATT
>NZ_JASJFF010000057.1:0-4845 GCF_030065435.1 Microcystis sp. M53603_WE2 | reverse complement strand
GATTTTTAAAATATGAATGGATTGAATTTAGCGCCTATAAAGACCGAAAGAGCCTCCTCGCTTACGTTAAAAAAGTGCTGGACAATTTTGGAGGCGAGTATGTAATTAATTTTGCCTAGGTACTTATTTGGAATGGCCTTTTTGACCTCGCTCACATAGGCGGGAGGAATGCCGAACTTAAAGAAACCAAGGGAGAAATCAACTAAATCGCCCCTTCTGAAGAGTTCCACCAGCGGATAGCGGTCTGTCTTGTAGGTGCGAACCTTGTGGTGCATCTCGACCATTAGTCCAATTTCCTCAGACCATTCCTGTTGCCCAGTTTCGGATAAGTACCTCTTTACTTCAGACACCGAAGGTGGGATGTAGTCCACGGTATGAGCCGACCAAAGACCTAGATCGTGAAAGCAGGCGGCGATCGCCAACTTGGTCTTTTCTTCTTCGGTGCAGGAATGGAGTGCCAGACAGAAATTGAACATTCGATAGACATGACCCCTGTAACCCAAGTAGTCATCACCGATTCGGTCTTTCCATGCAGCGAGAATTTCTTCTATGAGATCGTTCTTGGTCTCTATGTCCATGCACGCTCTTAGTTCGTAGATTATCTATTTATTGGCATTGTAACCCATTGGAAAAAGCTCCGAATAGATCAAGCCAAAGTCAGGTGCGTTACTTAACGCGCCTTTTTGCTTTTGATCATGGTGAATTTGTGGTTGTTGTGCGTTGCGCTAACACATCCTGCCTTGCTGCTATTCTGGTCAGTTATTCTTTACAGTAATCAGACGCGATCGCAGATGCAGCAGGATCAACAGTTTCCCAGTGTCGGTAGTCAGACTAAAGGGCTTTTGGTTAATGCCGATGGTTCTGTGGATATCTATTTCGGGCCGAAACCGCCTGCTGGCAAGGAGAATAATTGGGTACAAACAATTCCTGAAACGGGTTGGAATACGATTCTTCGGCTTTATGGCCCGCTTGAGCCTTGGTTTGACAAGACTTGGCGACCAGGGGAAATCGAGTTGTTCAAATAGTCCTATCTAGGATATGGCTGAATCGCCGATTTGTTGCTTGGGTTGAGGTGATGAAATTCGGCGATCACACTTCATTCAGAGAGAATGATTGCAGTAACTCGACAATGAGGTTATTATTTCTCGTAGTTGCTTCGCGTTCCTTCACCCAACCCAAAAGATCAGCGATCGCAATCAAGGAGATTCTTTTGAGGACGCAATCGCAAACATCACAGAAGCGATCAAATTATATCTTGAAAATTTACGCGCTGATAATCCTGTAAATTTATGAAAACCCTGAAAATTTAAATTTTTGAATCGGAGAGTTATATTAATGATTAAAGTATCTATTTTTAATCTCAATATTCTGTTAGGCTTGTTAACGGCTTATCTTAATATAAATGTCATTGTACCAGTTGTAGCACAAAAAATTGATGGTGAAACTTCTTCTCATAAAGTAAGAGGTAATAGTTGTGTCAATTTTCGAGCGGAACCATCAATAAATGCCACGATTATTCATTGTTTGAAATCAGGTACTTATATTGACGTTGTTCGGATTCCACCTACAGGAAAGTTTGCTTGGAGTAAAGATGAAGCAGATCGTCTTTGGTATTTGGTATTTGATCAAGATACTAAACTACAAGGATGGGTGATGCCTGACTGTATTGATATTTTTGAAGAAACAAGTTCAACAAGTTGCGCTGATTATGGTTCTAATAAACCGACTCCTTATCCACCCGAATCTTTAGGAAATCTAGATTACTACCAGTTCCGTTACGACGATTTCATTAAAAGAAATCCTGGCAAAGAAGCACCAGATTATTACTTAGGATTTGGAGATAAATATCTGAATATATTTGTGAAGGATACATCTCCTACTCTTACTGCAAAAGGACAGCAATTTATCAAAGAAGTAGGTAAAGCTTTACAACAGAAAATAGAAGATAAATTAGTCGCTAATCCTGATGCTTTTGGAGAATTAGAGCTTAATCCCGATTCCTTCCGTAAATTTGCTTATGGAACACATCCAGATGCTTACTGTGAATCAGGCTGGGGAAAATTACCCAGAACTGATCGAGAGAAAATTATAGAAGCTATAGACTGGAAAGATAAGTATAGGTCTGTCAACGGTTGGGAGTCAATGATAGGACTTATCAATAGGTGTACTGAAATAGGCACAATAGACATGATAATCGATGGAATACCGGGATCAACGCCTTTGGAAAAGAGCCTATTTGTTTTGAGTGTAATTAGCTTCACGGGTTTAGGATTACGAGGACTATTTTTCTGGATAACTCGCTTGTTCTAATTTTCATGAACTTATCGCCTTATCGCCAAAATCATCAATCATGTAAGTGCGATCGCTGATCTTGTAGGTTGGGTTGAGGTGACGAAACCCAACATTGCCTTTATTTCTGACCTTAATTTTTTGGGTTTCACTTCGTTCAATCCAATCTACATTTTATTCGATACCAACTATTAGTGACAAAACCCAACATTGCCTTTATTTCTGACCTTAATTTTTTGGGTTTCACTTCGTTCAATCCAACCTACATTTTATGGTTCTTCGGTTTTTCTTATGCAACAGAAAGGATTATAAGAGATGAAACCCAACATTGCCCTTATTTCTTACCTTAATTTTTTGGGTTCCACTTCTACATTTTATTCCATACCAATATCACTATCAAAGATCAGCCTTTCTGAAGCTCCCCACATCTGATTATAAATTCCTTCTTCAACCTAACGGTGAAAACTGGAATATTGCCAATCTTTCGGAGCGTTTACTAATCCATGATGCACGGGATTATAATGGATGTATTCGAGATGATTAACAAAATCTCGATCGCCGTAGGCGCGCCCTTGGCGACCATCTCGAACTTGATGCTCCCAAAAGCGACGTTGCCAAATAGCCTTTTCTCCTTTATGTTGTCGAGATGTTGAAATTTTACCCTGATATTGAGAATGACATTGACGGCTAAAATAACTTTTAATTAATCGCCAACGAGTTGAAAAATCTGCATCCGTTTCAGGCCATGTCCAAAGAGCATGAATGGGAGCTGGTAAAATGACAATAGCATCAATCTTAAAATGATGTTGTCGCATAACATATTTAAAAGCATTTCGTAGTCAATCCACATTTTCAGGTTCACACAAAATTCTGTGACGATTGTATGTCACAACTGTAAAAAAATAAGTGGCTTTAGGTGTTTTTGCTCTACGGTATTGCATCAAGTTAGAATAACATTTATTGGATTGGTGTTTACGCAACTGGCGTTGGGTTTCGTGCCTCAACCCAACCTACCAAACTGTTTATTCTCTCCTTAAAAAAGTGATTTCTGCGTCATTATTCAGTAATAGATAAATGCTTTAAAATTTTAACAATTTGTTCTTCTGTGCGAGTTTTACGCTCAGATAATACTGCTAATTGATGATAATATAGCGTTTCCTAAGCTAGTGAGGTACACCTATTTTTCTTCCCTTTTGCCTTTTGCCTCTTGCATGAGTGCCTAAAACCCATAACTTTTGTACCTCAGCAGACTGAAAAACGCTATAATCGGCCTGAACTTCGTAAAAATTGGATTGGGCTGCCGCAATTCTGCCCAAGTATTGATATAGCTGGCCACGTTCTGCTCGTCGTTCTTCTCTATCTGCTGCGATCGCCTATCGCTCAGTTGCCATTGCATCGGATAAAACCGCAATAGATTTGGCATTAGACTCAATTAGTTGTTTCAATTGATCATCAGTCATAAGCTAGTGTAGAACGTAGGTCGGGTTGAAGCATGAAACCCAACGCCCGCTCATGTTACGCTACCGCTAACCCATCCTACAAATAATTCTGCCTCCCTACTTACTAAATCCGTTGAGTATAGGTTACATATCAGGAGAGACAAAAGGCAATTTAAATGCGCGGGCAGCTTAGAACTTACCTGAACAAAAGCCCCCAGAAAACATCACTTTCTAGGGGTCTAATTACAATTGACGGAAAACAAACTTATAGGGGGGTTAACCTCCAGCTACCGCAGGAACGATACTGACTTCATCGCCATCTTTTAAGGGGGTTTTTGTCCCATCGAGGAAGCGAATATCTTCGCTGTTGACGTAGAAATTTAAAAAGCGCCGGGGTGCGCCCTCTTCATCGCATAAGCGGGCCTTAATACCGGGGAAACTTGCTTCTAAGGATTCGATTAAACCACCGACACTACTAGCACTACACTCGATGGTAGCGTTATTTTCTGTAAATTTTTGCAGGGGAGTAGGAATGAGAACTTTTACAGCCATAGATATCAAGGAAAAAGTGGAAAGGACAGTAAGCTGTCCGCGAATTTAAATTGCTTGTGGAGATGGGGCAAGAGGATAATCACCCCATCATCCCTTAGTATCAATTCTAGACGAGAACCTGTTGCCATTCGAGGCGTTCGAGGGTGCGGGAACGTTCCAAGGCCCGTTCAAAGCTTTCTAATTTCGGTTCGATTAACAGGGGTTCACCGATATAACCCTGTACCGCTTCTTGGGTTTTTAGACCATTACCGGTGATATAAACGACCGTGGTTTCTTCGGGGTCGATTTTACCCGCTTCTACTAATTTTTTCAAGACAGCGATAGTCGTACCGCCCGCAGTTTCCGTGAAAATGCCCTCCGTTTCTGCCAAAAGTTTAATACCTTCGATAATTTCGGCATCGGTGACGGATTCAATATTACCGCCAGTTTTACGGGCAATATCAAGGGCATAAACACCATCGGCGGGATTACCAATAGCGATCGATTTGGCGATAGTATTGGGTTTAACTGGGGCGACAAAATCCCGTCCTTCCTTGAAAGCTTGGGCAATGGGGGAACAACCCTC
>NZ_JASJFF010000827.1:0-1445 GCF_030065435.1 Microcystis sp. M53603_WE2 | reverse complement strand
TCCACTCTGACCCAGAACCCTGTTTCTCTTCTAAGAACGCTCTCTCCGATTACTATGACCGAATATGGTTTTCCCGTGTTCACTCTTTGCTCTGTCGTCCTTGACCTGCTACCCCTGACACAAGATGTGTCAGGCACTCAGGTTCTATAGTTCCATATCTCTGGACAAAAATTTTCAAATTTATAAAAGTTGATCTAAATTCCGTGATTACTATCTATCAATTAAAGCCAGCTTTTCAAAAGATATTGAGTCCGCTAGTCAAGCAACTAGCGAAACAAGGAATCACGGCGAATCAAATTACCACATCTGCTGCTGTCTTATCACTGGACTTCCCCCATACAGAAATACTAAAAAATTAACAAAACCCTTACTGCAGGTCGCTTCTCAGAAAAAATTGAAAAGAGGCTACTGGGTACATTTTCCCTTTGAAAATGGCTGTACCGTTGACTGTATCTGGAGTAGAGCGATTCCGTAGAGTTGGCTGTATAGTGATCGCTAACCTTATTGTAACAGATGGTGTCATTAATCTCTAGAGTCAGCGATTCCCTCTGTAGCCATGTTTTTGATGGTTTTCTGCCCCGAAACAAGCTATAATGGTCGAAAGGTCAAATTTGAAAATTTTTGCCTCAAACCCTATCTGCGTAAGGACTTCAGGATTTTGTGTCCAGTAGTCCATTAGTGTTATATTGCTTTAACTCAGGCTCTGTAAGACTTTTAGCCATAGCTAGTATGTTTATACGGGGGAAGTCCAGATTTACATACATTTTCAGACAGATACGCTTAACATCATCCCTGCTATTTTGCCTTCTCATCTCTTTATCTGACAACGCCGAGGTAGACCGAGTGAAGGATTTAATCAACCATCGACTCCAAAAATCCCTTGACTATCGCATCCCATCTGAGGTATTCTTCAATCAGTCATGTACTGGTGTACTTCAAACTTGAATTAGCCCTTCTTCTTGAAGAGTGGCGATCATATATGGCTCTTCGGTTTGTGTTATGCAATGGACGGGGGTTATAAGGGATGTAACCCTTATATAGAAAGGCATTTAGCGATTTTTGACAATTGTTTTTGATCTAGAGCGAACTAATCCATTAAGTCTCTTACCAGATAAGGATTTAGTCGATTTATGCCCCCCTATCGAACCATACCAAGTAACGAAGAACCAAAACTTAAAAATAAGGGTAATGCTGTCAATGTAACTTAAATGCGTAAAAGCTTATGTAACTAATAAATGGCGGGGGTAGCTGACAATTTTTAACACAGAAAAAGGGTTTCTCCGAGAAACCCTTTTTCTAGGTGACTTAGAAGGAGAGCTTAGACACTTAGATAAAGAAATTAGGCTCTTCGTTACTTGTTATGGTTCGATAGGGGGGCATAAATCGACTAAATCCTTATCTGGCAAGAGACTTAATTGATTAGTTCGCTCTAGATAAAAAACAAT
>NZ_JASJFF010000815.1:0-2369 GCF_030065435.1 Microcystis sp. M53603_WE2 | reverse complement strand
CACCCTCTCGCAATCAAAGAGTGTAGGGTGCGTTATGCTATTCCTAAAAAAAACCTAATGAACTAATTCAAATTCAACCTTCATTTTTAGGGATGTAGCGAGGAGATTTAACAACAAAAAAGAGTTTCCTTCATAGTCAGCATTTTCTAAAGCTTCAATAATTGATTCATTAGTATGAATTAATTCTGCTAAAGCCTTTGTTGAAAGATGATATGTTTCCTTGATCTTAAATATTTTTCTGGCTACTTCGTCATCAATGCGAGCTTTTTCTAATTCTAATTGACGCTCTGGATTATTAGCATAATAACGTTGGTAAAGAATTTTTAAGCCATCGGCTGTTGTTTGGGGTGTATTCATATTAACTCCTGAAAATAAGTGTGTAATGCGGAGTAAGGGTTTGTAGTTTTTCTAAAATAATTTGCAGGTGGGGAGTTATGGATATCATGGCAATCTCAAGTTCATATTTAAGGCAGAATAATAAAGTAGCTCATGTTATCGGATTGAATTAAATTGAAATGTCTGTGGTCTAATGTCAGAATTTGGTTAATAGAATAGCGTTCTGCCATGACCAGTAAACTAGCATCAACTAAGCCTAACGGTAAATCTTGATAACGAGTCATAATTTTAAGAGCTTTTTCTAAATCTTCTAAATCGAAGGGAAGCAAACTATATTTTCCCTGTGTAATATCCATCAAAAAAGCTCTAGCTACTCTTTCACCGAGATATTTAGTCGCTAAATATAGCGTTTCTGATTCACAAGAGGTACATTCCCGATCCTGAACAGCTTAATCAGCAAAGGTTTAAGTGTGCCGCATAGATGCGAGAACCGCTATAATCAACTTCTGGTAATACCGTCACAGGCACAAAAACTTGCTGATTTCTGATCGCTTCTACGACAATAAAATGATAGTGATCGTCTCGGTCTAATAGGGCAATAATTCCACTGGTATCTGCTATTATCTTTCGTCCTGCCACAATAATTCCTCGCAACGAGTTGATAGGTCAGACATTCCACTAGCTCCCATCCCAATAGATGGGGGTAAAGATGGGGAATCATTGTCTTTTATTGGCTCATTTTCTATATTTTCCCCTATTTCTTTAAGGATTAATTGAGCAATATTTTCCTGTCGATCTGCTGACAGAGTAGCTAATTTTTTGAGAGCAAGTTCTAATAATTTAGTCATGATTTTTTATTCAATGAAAAAGTTCTAATTATAGCGCACCACTTTTATCATTCATTCTACCTGAATATAACGACGAGAAAGATTGCTTCGGGGGGATATTGGTTGAGAGATGAAGGTTAACGTGAATATCCCCCCTCGCAATGACATCTTTGTCGGAAAAAAGCTTCCTTTGACTTGGCGAAGCAATCAGTGCCAGGTATCGAGTTCCGCAAAATGCGATGTTTACCTGATCAAAAGCACTAAAATTAGACTTGATAAAAGACCTGAGATCGTCATATCCTAAAGGTTACAAGTCTTTGCGCGAGAAAAGGCACACCACACGCAGCAATACCCAGAAACACACTTTTCTCCCCACCGAAAACCCCAGGTACGGGTAGGTGTCCCTTGGGGACTGCTGAATTAAAGACTGCTGAATTAAAAGTTAATTGTCGGCCTGTCAACCACCTACCTCCTTGTCTCCAGCCGACGCTATCGGCGAACTTTTCCAATACTTCCACATCTTCTATTTCGCCATTATACTTTATCGTGCTACCAAGACTCTCATAGATGTCTTTCTGGACGCTGAAGCCAAACTTACCGTTACTATAATTTAGCCAAAGTTGGTTAATAGTTCGTAAATCTTCACAGGGAAAATTATCAATATCCTCTCGTCTCAACCATCCTTCGCTTTCCCTTCCGGCGACCCGACACATAACTTTACCTGTTTCTTCGTCTGCTTCTTTCCACTTTCTTGCTGCTAGGAGTTGCTGTAATCGAGAATAGTTAACCCCCCTAGCACTTTTAAGCACAATATTAGCAGCAACTTTAGGCGGTGGTGGTGTTTGAATAACGGGGGTTGCTGGTGTTGGAGAATAACGGGGAGTTGCTGGTGATTGTATTGAAGTTGCTGGTGATTGTCCCGTCAAATCTTGTAAAATCTCCCGCGCTGACTGATAACGCTTTCTTGTCCCAAACTCGATCATTTTATCAAGAATGCGCCCTAAATCATCCCGAACATTATTATTGACTAAAAACTGTCGCCAAATCCATTCATGGTCACTGGTATCGGGAGCATCTCACCTTTGCAATGAGCATAAATACTTAGTGGAAAAATAGGCTTTTCGAGGGTAATTCTTGTTTTAATTCTCCATGTACGCAGTCTTTAAAAGCCTCTATTTCGTTCCAAGACACGATTAAGAGTGGCTT
>NZ_JASJFF010000176.1:0-3816 GCF_030065435.1 Microcystis sp. M53603_WE2 | reverse complement strand
TAGGGTTTGCGGCAAAAAGCTTTTCGGTGGGGGCAGGGTGTGGGGTGTGGGGTGTGGGGTTTTACCGATTTTGAGGTAGTCAGTTACCTAATTTTCAGGGAAAAAGTCCCAGAATTTTACTCCCGATCCCCGCAATGGCTGGCACTTTTTGAGGGAAAAAAAGTCTAAAAGTCTTATCCAACAAGGTTTTCAGATTTATTCAGCCAACCCCTATCTATTCCAAAGTTTTAACGCTCAAAACTTGGGGGGGTGTGGCATCGGGGGGATAGAGAAAATCGAGATTAATGTCGCGTCTGGCTCCGGGGGGAAGTTCCACCTGTACTAAAGCTTCTCCCTGTTGTCCTTCCCGTTGAACGAGATGGAAAAAACGTTCCTCGGTGCGTCCCAGGGCGTTACGATAGGTAACGCGCACTGCACCCCGGAAAAATACCGGTCCCTGGACGGGTTCAACAAATAGCAAGCGATCGAGATAATTGTCTTCTTTAATTGGGGTTTGAATACTCAAAGCCACCACCTGGGTTTTGCTGCTATTGTTATATAGAGGTAAAGTCAGATAGTAGTGAACACCGTAGTTACCGTGAGCTTTGAAAGCCGTATCGGGATAACGCACTAACATGGGAGCGCTTTGAATTTGTCTGGTTCCGAAAGTAGCTGCTGTCACCGTACTTAAAGGATAGGCAAAAGCTTGACCGGGTTGAGGAATGGTGAGATTAATTCCCCCTTTGGGATCGACAATGCGGGTTGCCCATTCCGAACCGACAGAAATTCCGGCCACGCGACCATAAAAATTTCTTCTTCCAGGGAACCATTGATCGGGGGGAGTGGGGGGAAAATCGCGAGGAGCGGCTAAATCACCTCTAACTAATAGGGTACGCCATTCCTCTAGGGTAGGGGGACGAAAGGTTTCTATTTCCCGATCTTCGATTTTGACTTTTTGGGGAACTTCGTAGAGGGCTAAATTGGCCATATAGACCGGTCCATCGCTGTAGAGACGTAGGAGGGTCGAGCGGGCGCTACTTCTGGGGATAACCAGATCGAATAGCATCCGACTTTGGCCTGGGGGAATGACGATCTGGGCGGGAAATTGGGTATCATGGCGACGACGCATGATATCGCTGGCTAAACGGGAACCGGGACCGGAAAAAACCCGGCCATTGGGATCTTCCACCAGAGAGGGTAAATCGACAAAAGGGGCATCGGCGGAGGTGACGTAACTGACTCCTTGCAGGATGCGGATAACGAGGTTTCTGGAGGTGGGATTAGTAACGATCAGGCCCTGGTGTAGGTCGCGATTGGGATCGGTTTGACGGGCGATGTGGTGGGTGAAAACGTCAAAACGTCCTTGTAGGGGATGATTGAGATGGGCTATGGGATAACGTTTTCCTTTACCGGGGAAAGTGGAGAGGAGAATTCCCTCTTTTTCTACCACTTCGGGACTATTGCTATTAAAAACTAGAACGTCATTCAGTTGACCGGGCAACTGACGCACTTCCTGATATTGGGTGATTAATTTCCTCTCTATCTGGGGCAAGACCGAGGCGGACTGAGCTAAAAGAATAGTGGGTAAGAAAGAAAGCATAGAGATTCTATATTTATAGGATCTAATTAAGGGTGAGTCGATGGAGATATGAAGTTATACAACAATATAGGCGAGGGTGTCCGGGCGATCGATAAAGAATCTTAATATATTTTTCAGGCCTGATCAAGTCATGTCAGGGGTGATGTGAGCTAGGGGCGGTTTTATGGGTTAGCAAGGGAGAATACCCCTTGCTATTGCCGATTTTAACCGTTACGTTGACAGTGACGGGAGCTGCTCACCCTAGCTTTAAATTTCGCCGCGAATTTCTTCGACTATGCCATCTCTAAGGACGAGTTCCACATTCATTTTGGCCACTAAGTTATCGCCTTTTTCAACCCGGAAAAAGCTTTCTAGTTGTGCTTGGGCGACTTCTTGATTGAGTTCCAAGAGTTGTACCTGTTGCAATTGTTGCAGATACTGGTTTTTTTGTTCGAGAAACTCACTTTTCTGTTGATTGACTTGGATTTGAATATTGTCAATCTGTTGGGCAGCCGCGGGGGGTAAGGGGATCAGACTCTGACGCTGAATTTCTGCGATCGCTCTTTGGCCTTGGGTTTCTAATTGTTGAATTTGTGCGTCAATTTGAGCCATTTGTGCTTGTAATTGCTGTTGTGCTTCTTCTTTCCAGCGCGGAGTCACGATGACTTTAATTGTCACCGGGCGCTTCAGTAATAAACTGGTTTGTGCGTCATCCATGATTTGCTTATCCTAAAAAGGTCTTTTTGTCAAGGGGTTAGGGAATATTTGCCGGAAATATTTACTTGGCAAACATCTCGTTAATCATATCGCGATAGCGTTGCGTTACTACCGGTCGTTTAATCTTTAAAGTTTGGGTCATCATGCCGTTTTCTTGGGAAAAAGGCTCTAAAATTAACTCAAAGGTTTTAATCTGGTCATCGGCACGATAACTGGGCCGATTTCTTACCTCGCGCTTTAATTCTTGTTGGTAGAGAGCTAAGACTTTTTTGCTGTAGAGATCGCTAGAAAGAATCGTTGAGCGATCGCTGTGAAGATCGGGTAAATTTAAGGATATTTTCTGTTCTTGCGCCCAATTGGCCAGTATATCAAGATTAGGCACGATCAAAGCCCCCAAAGCTTTTTGATCCTGTCCCACTAGCATAATTTGGGAGATAAAGGGACTGCGTAAACAAGCATCTTCAATCGGTTGCGGTTCGATATTTTCACCATTGCTCAAAACAATTGTATCTTTGGCCCGTCCGGTTAAGACTAAATCCCCGGCAGCGGTTAACCAACCAATATCACCGCTATCAAACCAACCATCGGGAGAAATCGCTTTTTCGGTTGCTTCGGGTTTTTTATAGTATCCCTGCATCACCTGCGGACCACGAATCAAAACTAAACCGTGTTTTTCTGTCGGTAAGACTTCTTTGCTGTGTAAATCGACAATACAGATTTCTGTCTGAAAGACGGGACGACCGGCAGACCCGCGCAGGTTATGATCGATACGACGGACGGTAGCCACAGGAGAAGTTTCTGTCAGTCCATAACCAACTAAAATCGGGATTCCCGCAATCTCATAGAAAGTATCTAGATGTCTGGCTAAGGAACCACCGCCACTTACCAAGATTTTAACTTTATTTCCCACTGCTTGGCGAATTTTGCCATAAACTAGCTTATCACCGATGGCATGGAGGGGATAGAGTAAGAGGGATTGAATTCTTGCTTTTAGTCTTTCTCCGGGGGAAGCATGAAGATGATCTAGACTGAGATTATCGGCGATACGTTTAGCAATAACGTACTTTTCCGATTTTTCTAGAAAAAATTGCACCAATTTCTGTTTTGTGGCCGATTGTTCGCTAAATTGTTTTTGGATACCCTCGTAAAGAGATTCCCAAAGACGGGGAACTCCCACCATTAATTGCGGACTAAATTGCTTTAAATCGGACTTAAAAGTGCGAATACTGGTATAAATCTGGGTGCAACCCTGAGCTAGACTGAAATACTCACAACTGCGCTCGTAGGAATGCCATGAAGGTAGTATACTTAAAACTCGATCGCCAGGATCCGGTTGAAAGATAGCATTTAAGTTGCGTACCTGATGCAGCAGATTACCGTGACTTAGCATCACCCCTTTTGGTTGTCCCGTCGTTCCCGATGTGTAGATGAGGGTAGCCAGATCATTTTCGCTCTTGGTGATGGGTTTAAGGGTGTTCTCAGCCCCGATCGCCATTAGTTGCTTGAAATTTAAGGTCTGCACGGAAATCGCCCCAGTAGCG
>NZ_JASJFF010001292.1:0-5062 GCF_030065435.1 Microcystis sp. M53603_WE2 | reverse complement strand
CGATAAATCTTAATTTGTTCCAAGCGAGGGCCGACCTTAGAAATAATGGTAAATTCTAAATTTTGGTAATATAATTGTTCTCCCACCCTCGGTATTTTTTGCCAATGATGGAGGATAAAACCAGCTAGGGTTTGGTATTCATCGGCCAAGGGTAAGCTTAAATTTAATGCTTTGTTCACGTCCTCTAAATTCATTTGTGCTTGTACGAGAAAAGTTGATTCATCGAGGAGTTGGTATTCCAATGTTCCTGATTGATCACTAGGGGGAAAAGTTCCTAGAATCTCGCCGATTAAATCTTTGAGGGTTAATAAACCGGCTGTTCTGCCAAATTCATCCACAATGATAACCATCTTTAAGAATGATTCCTGCATCACTGTCAGTAATTCATTTAAAGGGGTAGTTTCGGGGAAAAAACGCACAGGTTTTAACCAAGGTTTAATCGGGGTTGTTAAATTTAACTGACCTTCGGCAAGGGGTAAAGCTAAATCTTTAAAATCGATCAGACCACGGATATCATCACCAGAATCTCCTGCCACAGGATAGCAAGAATAGCCACTGTTAACCACGTTGAGCAATAATTCCTGAAAAGTTGCGGTCGAGGGAATAGCTATTAAACGGTTATGGGGAACCATGATTTCCGCAGCAGTGATTTCGCCAAACTGGAAGACATTATTTAAAATTTTCCTTTCCGCTGCTTCTAATCCCGTTAATTCCCCTTCCATGCTGATAATTAATTGTAATTCCTCGCAAGTTACCCGATTAGAACGCTGTAGATCCACTTCGGGGATACGGGTTAAAACCAATAAAAAACGAGTTGATTGGTTCAGAATACCGATAAAAGGCTTAAAAATCTGGGAAATAACGCCAATAGGTGCTGCTAATAATCGCGCCATCGGTTCGGCATAAATTAAAGCGAGGGATTTGGGATAAAGTTCCCCAAAAACTATCTGGAGATAGGCAACAATTAAAAAAGCTAGACAAAGAGAGAAACCATGGGAGAGAAGATTTTGCCAGTTTAAAGAAAAGGGTAAAAAACTTAGTAATTTCCTCACAAAAACGGTCATGGTACTCTCCCCGATCCAACCTAAAGCTAAACTAGAAAGGGTGATGCCTAATTGGGTAGTGGAAAGTAAGCGATCGAGACTTCTTTGTAGAGATTGTACCGTCTGCGCTGGCACATCTCCCGCGGCCACTAGCTGACTGATGCGGGTACGACGGACAGACACAAGCGAAAATTCCGCCGCTACGAAAAAAGCATTGAGGACGATTAGTAAAAAGACTAAAATTAAACGAGTCAATAAATCCTGATTATCCATAGCGAAAAGGCAAAATTCGCCTTTTTTAAAGCCTATCCTTTGGTTTCGTCCTTTGATTGCGGTTGGTTTTTCTGTTGTTGCATATAAACTCTCACTCTTTTAATTACTTCTTCTTCTTTAACGGGGATAAAAGTTTGATTGCGACCATAACTGGTGCGATCGTTGGTAAACTTTTTAGCGGGGTTGATATCCGGTTGACTGACTCCCTTCAGGGAGGCGATTCCCAATTGATAGGCTACCCAACCGCTACCGAAGCCGGCGGCTAACATGGCTACCATCAAAAGGAGACCTAACTGCAAGGAGGTGCTGATTGAAAATTTTTTCATCTTGGTGGGGCTGAATTTTCACGTTCAGAGTAATTACCGATCTATAATGAGTTAATAGTATAACCCAGGGTTGGCCGAGCGGTTGAGGCAACGAACTCATAATTCGTGCTAGGCAGGTTCAACTCCTGCACCCTGGATAGTTTTGATGGCTTCGGGTGATCGGCTTCGACTGCACTGGAGTAAGTTAATCTTGTCCTTGTTGGTGCAGAACACAATCTTTTTAAGCCGCTGCATACTAAGGTGATCATGTCAAGAACTCCAGAGTTTCTTTTTCTAAGGCTCTGTCTTAAAGCGGTATTCAGAGTGTAGGGTGCGTTAGGCGGTTACTAATTTGGTCAAAAAACCAAAACTAACAAGCCGCCGTAACGCACCACTTGATCAGAATTGCCAATCGTATCAATGATAACTTATCGAGAAATATTTAGCCCGTGATTAGCAATAATGTCGATTTTAAATTTCCCATAATCGCTAAATCAAATCTCTTTCATAATTCATCATTCATAATTTATCTCAGATATCGAGTTCCGCCAAATGCGATGTTATTGACAACCCTGTTGACTGAGATAACGCAACAAATCTCGACGCTTCATGAGGCGATCAAAGTCGGTACAATTTGGACATGGGTTGATGCAGAAAAGATTAGATAAATTGGTTCTTCTAAATCCGCTTCTGCATCTGTTAACAAACCATTAGGCAAGGGTAAGGATTCCCCCCTAGATAAATTAACTTCTGCCATGTCCACCAGCGCACTAGCTAAGGAAGGGCGTACTGCTGCTAGATCATTTCCCCAGGAAATCACGCCAGGAAAATCCAAGACTTCTCCATGGACTCCCTGTTCCAAAAATTTATACATTGCTTTGTAGGTAAGCATCCAATTTATACTCCTTTCTTTCAGCGAATTTTTTGATTAATATAGCGTTTCTGATTCACAAGAGGTACATTCCCGATCCTGAACAGCTTAATCAGCAAAGGTTTAAGTGTGCCGCACAGATGCGAGAACCGCTATAGATTAAGATATTGTTTTTATTTACTGAATTTGATTATTCTCTAGCCACTTGGTAGCTTCACTAATAAACAATTTTGCATTTTCTAAAGTTTTGCCTGCTTGTTGTTGAGTGATGGGTATCGTTTCATCATAATCACTTAACTGTCTTAAATCAAAAGTCTCACTCAAGGTTCTTGATAAGTTTTGAGATAATTCTCCAGTTTTAATAAATTGTTGTCCAAATTGTTGAATCAAGCCTCTGTGAGTTCTAGTATTGACGTTTTTAGCAGCCAAGAGAGCTTGTATTGTATAATATAAGGCGTAATAAGCCCGAGAAATACAAGCACGATATAGAGTATTTTCCCACAAAATTTCAGCAGCATATAATTCTTCTTTAGCTAGACTTAGTAATGTTTGAATGCGGTTCATAAAGCTATACCTTCTCGGCGAATATTTTCTAATAAAGGAGTATCTTTACATAAAAAGTCTTCTTCAGATATGGGCAAAACTGAGATGAATTGATCGTATTTAAGGTTAATTTGATTTTTAACTTCTCCCATACGGAAAATTTCATCTCCAGGAGAAACTGGACTTTTTAAAATTACCATGATATCAATATCAGAGTCTTCTGTTGCATCTCCTCTGGCTTGAGAACCGTATAGAACTAAGTTTATTAATTTATCGCCATAGATTTTTTCTAGTGCTTGGCGAAATTCTGTGATAATTTTTTCAAGTTTTTTCATAATTTATCAATTTTAGACCTTCAAACTATTTTCCCAAAACTTTAGCCCCATCTTCTTGCAGTTTGTCATTAGCTGTTTCAGATTGATGTTTGTGTATTACCAAGTCGATAAAATTGTTAACTTCCAGTAAAAGTGACTCTGGTAGTTGTTACAATTTAGCGATTGTAGTTTGACGAATAGTCATGAGAACAACCTTCCCCAAAATCCTTTTTCCAGTCTTTTCACTTGATCAAGAGTATATTGGTATTTATCCATCGTGTTCTGTTGCACGTAAAGTTGTGCCGCTTGATTATAGTCAGCGATCGCACCTTGCTTGTCTCCTAAGTTAGACTTGGCATTCCCGCGACCAATGTAGGCATAAGCATAGTCGGGTTTGATTTGAATGGCTTGATTGTAGTCAGCGATCGCACCTTGATTGTCTCCTAATTCACCTTTGTTACAACCACGATTAAACCACTCTTCGGCTGTCAATTTTACCGTTTTTGAATGTAACTCTGGCTTGACTTGAGTAATGCCCCACTCTAGTTTATGGAAGGCAGCAGCATCATCAATCTTCTTGAAACTTACCCAATTAAGTTCTTGTAGGAAGAGTAAATCACCAGGAATTTTATGGTTCTTCGGTTTGTGTTATGCAATGGAGGGGGGTTATAAAGGATAAAACCCTTACACAGAAAGACATTGCTTCGATTTTGGCTAATTGTTTTCTATCTAGAACGAGCTAATCAATTGAGTCTCTTGCCCTATAAGGATTTAGTCGATTTATGCCCCCTGATCGAATCATACCAAGTAACGAAGAACCATTATTGCCGACCAATAAAAAAACAATTTTGAGGCAGAATGATAAAGTAGCTCATGTGATCAGAGCGATCGCCGCTTGTGTTCAAGGTTCTGGTATGTCCAACTGACGAAAAATTCTCACAGCCATCCCTCGACATCGAGAAATTGTCGAGGGATGGCTGTACGCCGACCATTGGGTGGCTTTTCCCAGATGGAATGTTCACTTCCTTCTCGTACCAATTGACAACCCTGTTGACTGAGATAACGCAACAAATCTCGACGCTTCATGAGGCGATCGAAGTCGGTACAATTTGGACATGGGTTGATGCAGAAAAGATTAGATAAATTGGTTCTTCTAAATCCGCTTCTGGGTCTGTTAACAACGCATTAGGCAAGGGTAAAGATTCCCCCCTAGATATATTAACTTCTGCCATGTCCACCAGCGCACTGGCTAAGGAACGGCGTACTGTTGCTAGATCATTTCCCCAGGAAATCACGCCAGGGAAATCCAAGACTTCTCCATGGACTCCTTGTTCCAGAAATTTATACATTGCTTTGTAGGTAAGCGTCCAATTTATGCTCCTTTCTTTCAGCGAATTTTTTGATTAATCGTAAAATGTAGGGTGCGTTAGGCGGCTACCAATTCGGTCAAAAAACCAAAATTAACAAGCCGCCGTAACGCACCGATCGTATCATTAATTGTACCTAATCTAAAACAGGCTTCTAGCCTGTTCCACGGGAAGATGGCCTCGGGGGGATATTGGTTGATAGATAAGGTCTGCTGAAAAAGTTTGTTGGTGGGGGCAGGGTGTGGGGTGTGGGGTGTGGGGTGTAGGGTTTTACCGATTTTGAGGTAGTCAGTTACCTAATTTTCAGGGAAAAAGTACCTGAATTTTACCCCCGATCCCTCCAATG
>NZ_JASJFF010001373.1:0-8907 GCF_030065435.1 Microcystis sp. M53603_WE2 | reverse complement strand
TTCTTCGGGAGCTTTGCAGATAATTTTACAGCTTATCGTTGATGAAGAATTAACCAAAGTCAGTCAAAATTTAGATAATCCTGTTCAAGCTTTGCAGTTAATCCTAGAAGAAATTTTAGACAATCAAGAATTACTCTATGAATTAGTACACCGAGTCGATGTGAAATGGGGACAATTATACGGGGAACGTCCCTATTTTCAACAACCCAATCAAAAACCTCACCCTGAAGACGAATACACTCACAATTCCGTCAGAGATAAGTTAGTCAGTTTATTAGCCAGATTAGAACCGAATAAGTAGTAGAGTTATTAGGAGACTCCGAGACGATGCCCTATCAAGACATACCTTATCTTTAGGAAAAACTCTGTATTTTCATTATTTCTTAATAGAGAGAATAACAGGACTGACAAGGATTATCTATCCCTAGACAGACAACCGGGGGGCGGTCAGAGGTGAAAATAGGTGTAAGATCAGAAAATTCTCCGATAACTGTTGCCCTATCTCCCGCGTGCCTATCTATTCCTACTATACCGCCGATGTTTTTAGCGATCGCATTTTTGGCGGTAATCCCCTGGCGGTTTTTCCGGAAGCGTCTGGATTAACCCGCACCCAGATGCAAAAAATCGCCGCCGAATTTAACTTCTCAGAGACAGTCTTTGTTTTTCCGCCAGAAACAGACCAAGGCACTAAAAAAGTCCTGATTTTCACCCCCAGTACCGAATTACCCTTTGCTGGTCATCCTACCGTCGGCACAGCCTATATTTTAGCCCTAATCGCGGCTATTCCCCCCCACCAAGAAACCACGATTTATCTGGAGGAAGGAGTCGGTTTAGTACCAGTGAAAATTATCATGGAGGGGGAAAAACCGGTCTATAGTGAGTTAAAAGTGGCACAATTGCCAGAATTGGTGGCGGATAATTATGCTCTCGATGATTTAGCGGCGATTCTTTCCCTAAGCGTTGCCGATTTCTTACCCGGTTATCCCCCCCGCGCCTTTTCCTGCGGTCTCCCTTTTTTATTCATCCCCGTTAGAAACCGAGATGTTTTAGGGAAAATAAAACTAAATCTAAGTCTCTGGTCATCATTATTGGGACAATCCCCCGCTAATTCCCTTTTTGTCTGCTGTTTTGACCCAGAATCACCCCAATCTCGTCTCTATGGCCGAATGTTTGCCCCCGGTTTAGGAGTTATGGAAGATCCCGCCACCGGTTCGGCTGTGGCCGCTTTAGCGGGCTATCTAGGGGGGTTAGAATCTTCTAGGGAAGGGATGAATCAATGGACGATAATCCAAGGGGTAGAAATGGGCAGACCCAGCAGTTTACAATTAAAGTTTCAGAAAAACAACCGGGCAATTACGGAAGTTTCTGTGGGTGGTGCATCAGTTCTAGTCTGCCAAGGCAAGATGATAATTGCCGATGGGGAAACAAAAAGCGATATAAACAGGTCATTGTGATAGCAATCACTGAAGTTAGTAAAAAGGAGATGAACAATCTTAAAACATTAAGACCTGCAAGGAGCAATCTCCGTTTTCTGGGATGGATAAGAATAAATTTGACAGGGTATAGGGAAAAATATAAAATTTCTAGAGGGATAACCAAGAAAAAAAACAGCAGTTATCTTAATGACGAGGCAGTAGGCAAAATGAAGTTATACTTTATTTTTCTGAGAAAACCTGTCAGCAGTCATGGAATGTCTATAGTTAAAGTCTATTAAAATTAGTCATTATGCTCACCTCTTATCAGGAACTACAAAAAGAACTTAGTTTGTCCTTACAAGACTTAAATAGTTTTGCCGACAAATTCCAAGAAAGTTATGATATTATAGTATCTGCAAACGAAATCAATGAGAATCAGGGTGTCGGGGTTCTTTTAAAGAGAATTTTCCCTGATACTGGTGGGATAGTCTCCTTGCGAACCACTAATCTCTACGGAGGAGAGCAAGATTTTGGAGTCCATAATTTTTGTCTGGATGTGCGAGGTTGTTCCTACGGGGAAATTTTATTAAAGATCCAAAATTTATTTGTTCATTTAAAACCGAAAAGAGTCTTAGTAATTCCCTACTTTGTCGAAGATTTTTATGTAGCCACAGCGATTAAATCTCTCTTTCAGGTCCCCGTTTGTACCTACCTGATGGATGATCAGAACGTCTATGTTAATGCCGTCGAAGATGAAGCAGTTCAGAAATTACTCGATAGCAGCGATCTAATTTTAGGGATTTCTCTGCCCTTGTGCCAAGCCTATGAAAAAAAATATAGGCAGAAAATCTGGTTTATCCCTCCCCTCGTCGAAAGCTATCTGTTTCCCCCTGAAATTGTCATGCCTGATCTGATGGGGCGAGGTGTTTTGATTGGTAATATTTGGTCTCAGAATTGGTTAGAAAAACTACGTCAGTTATGTCGGGAATCCCAAATAAAAATTGATTGGTATGGTAATCCCAATCGTCAATGGCTGCAATTCCAAGAGGAAGAATTAGCGCAGGATGGAATTTTCTTTCAAGGCTACTGTCCCCAGGCTGACCTAATTAACCACCTACGTCAAGCTCCTTTCGCCCTTGTTCCCACTGGCAGTTCCGCGGAAGAAGAGGATCGGCCAGAATTCTCCTATTTGAGCTTACCCTCCCGTATCCCTTTTATCGTCGCTGCCGCTAACACCCCCATTCTGGTGGTCGGTCAGAAGGATAGCGCTGCTGCTAAATTTGTGCAAGAGTTTGACCTCGGTTCTGTCTGTGATTATGCGGCCGCAAGTTTCTTGACAGAAATCGCCAAACTCCACACCTATAACTATCAACTAAAACTTCGTCAGGCTAGTCATCAATTAGCCTCCAGTTTAAAAGCCGATCATTTTGACGATTGGCTCTGGCGATCATTAGAACAGGGAAAACCCATCGATGATCGCTTTGCTATCTTCCAGAACCACTACATCTGCGGCCATGCTATTATTACCCCCTGTGAAGTCAATCAACAGCACGGTACAGGGGCCCTAGTAAAAAGAATCTTTGCCGATAATCGTCAAATTATTTCCATACGCTCCGCTGATCACTACGGTGGGGAACAGGATTTTGGGGTCTTCAGTCTTCTTCTCGATCACCGAGAGCTATCGCGAGCGCAAGTGTTTCAGTCAGTGCTAAAAACCCTCGCACACAACCAGATTGAGAGCGTTTTTTGTGTCCCTTATTACGCCAGCGATATTCTGACAGCGATCGCTATTAAGGAATTATTTAACGTTCCCCTTGCCACCTACATCATGGACGATCAGAATATCTGCGTTCAGGAGATTCCCGATGCTTTGATGAAAGAGTTTTTAAGCAAATGTTCCGTTCGTTTTGCCACCCATCCCGAACTCCGCGACGCTTACGAGAATAAGTACGGCTACAAATTTTGGCTCCTACCGGCGATCGTTCCCCACCGTCTCATTAATAGTGAAGTTGCCGAAGTTTCTCCCCAACGCTGTCAAGAAAAATGGGGAGCTTTATTAGGGAGCATTTGGAGTCCCCAATGGTTCCAATCTCTGTTAGAGAGTATTCAAGGGGCAGGGATTAAACTAGATTGGTATGGCAATTCTAACTATTATTGGCTCAAAGAATCTGCCGCAGAATTAGAAAAATGGGGACTTTATAGCCAAGGACTTTATCCCGAAGAACAACTAGGACAACAACTACAAGCATATCCCTTTGTCATTGTTCCCACGGGAACTATGGACGAAAGAGATGATCGGACAGAATTGTCTCGCCTTAGTTTACCTGGCCGGATTATTTTTAACCTCGCCACCGCGAACACCCCAGTAATTCTTTTAGGCAGTAATAAAACCTCGGCGGCTAACTTTATTAATCGCTTTCAAATCGGTGTGGTTTGTGATTATACACCTGAAAGTTTGGCCGCAGCCGTGGACTACGTTCTTCAACCAGAAAATCAGCAAAGAATGCGAGAAAATGCCGTTAAAGTAGCAGCCAAATTCTCCGATAAAGGGATCGATCAATGGGTGTGGCAGTCCCTAGAAAAGGAACAAGCGGCCGATGACAGATTTGAAGCGATTTTACCTCGATCGCCGATCGATTTAGTTCACTTTATTGAACCCCCCGTTCCCGCAATTATTTATAAAGATTATGCTCAAGTCTATCAAGTGATGCGACGTTTGCGAGGGCAAAAATATCGGCCAGATTTTGTGGTTGATGTGGGAGCTTCCCACGGTATTTGGTCTCATACCGCTAGTCAATTATTCCCTGAAGCTCGCTTTATCCTCATCGATCCGCTAATCTCAAAATACGAGCAATCGGCCAGAAATTACTATATCTGTAATATTCCTCAAGCGGAATTACTAGAAATTGCCATCTCTAATCAAGCTGGTCAGTTAAGTTTTCAGGTTTCCCCCGATTTATACGGAAGTTCCTTGCTCACTCCCGCCGATTTTAGAAACTATGAAACGATTACAGTGGAAGTAAAAACCCTCGATCAGGTGGCGACAGATGAGCAAATTTCTGGCAGAGGAATATTAAAATTAGACGTGCAATGTGCCGAGCATATCGTCTTAGAAGGAGCCAAAGAATTTATCGCTCAGGTGGATTTAGTCGTTGCTGAACTCTCCTTTATTCGCTATGATCAGAACGCTCTCGTCTTCAATGAAATGCTTAATCTTTTGGATCAGCTTGGTTTCCGTTATTATGACGAAACTGGCGAATGGAGATCTCCCATTGATGGCACACTCCTCCAAAAGGAAGTGGTTTTTATTCGTCAGGATTTGTTAGTTCCCGAAACTAGCCGCAAAATTGAAAATTCTCCCAGTCAAGCTTAAGACAATTTACCTAATCACTAGCCAAAATGATCAAGAAATTATTAGCCAAAAATAAAATAGTTCAGCGAGTTAAAGCGGTCAAAGATTTATTTCTAGAAAAACTTGATTCACTCAGTCATGTCCAACTGGAACAAATCCAAAAACTGGAAAAACTGGAGAAACTTAATCAGCTTGATCCCTTAGATTTTAAGGTTGAGCAACTTAATAACTCCACGGAGCAAATCCGACAAGAAAATGCAGAAACCAAGCGAAAGGCTGATTTATCACTGGAAAATCAAGCTTTTTTGCTGAAGTTTTCCGTAGATATAATTAAAAATATGCAAGTATTGACGGAAAAACTCCAGACAAATCACAGCGAATCTCAAAAACAGCACCAATTAACTCTCGATACTTTCCAAAAAATAGCCAGCCAATCTCAAAAACAGCACGAATTAACTCTCGATACTTTCCAAAAAATAGCCAGCCAATCTCAAAAACAGCACGAATCAACTCTGGACACTTTCCAAAAAATAGCCAGCGATGTGCGATTAGACTCCCAAAAACATAGTGATACAATTATCGATTCTTTCCAGAGAATTTATGAAGCTTACCAACAGCAAAGCGATGCTGTTTTTGGAACCATACAAAAAATACAAGAAAATCTCCAGCAAATTAGCGAAGATAACCGCCAAATCTTTGAAGATATTCACTCTCAAAAATACAAAGTCATTATCGATCAAAAATATTTTCAAGATTTAGACATCGAATTAATGACTTATTTATATTCCTATCTTCCCCATCGTCTTGCAGTAGATATTGGTGCTAATCGGGGCGATGTTTCTAGTCGTCTCCTACAAGTTGGTTATCAAGTTTATGCCTTTGAACCTTTTCCTGCTGTAATCGATAAGCTCAAAAATCGCCTCGGTGATCATCCTAACTTTCGGCTTTTTCCCTTTGCTCTCGGTTCCGAAAATCAAACCCAAGAACTCCATATAGCCACCGATGAAACCCCAGACAACACCTATCAAGATGCCAGCTTTTATAACAGCTTAACTAAGCATTCTCTCTCGGAAGGTTTAGTATTTACCGATACTATTCCCGTTACTGTTAAAACCCTAGCCAGCCTCCACGATGGCGAGGAATTACCTAAAGATATTGGTTTGGTTAAAATTGACACAGAAGGCTTTGATTTAGAAGTAATCAAAGGTATGGGCAACTATCGTTATCCCGTGGTAGTTGCGGAATTTTGGGATAAAAATTTCCCCTTTGGTCGTTCGGGAGCGATGAATCAATTACCAGATTTAGTCAAGGCCATGAAAGAAAGAGATTATCATTGGCATCTAGTTATCTATCGTATTTGGGGCAGTTCCGACGTTAGTTATTACTGTAATTCTGCCTATTCCCTCGATAATTCTTGGGGCAATGTTTTCTTTTTCCAAGATTATCAGGTCTTCCATCAAGCCTTACTTTGGTCTGCTTCCGTTATGCCAGCTACTTATTTTTCAGCCTAGAAACTTAGGCATCAATCATTTTTTCACAAACTAACTAACTAGGTGAGTAATGATTATGAAAAAAAATATTTCCTTAACCAGTGAAATTTTGATTCTCATCGGTTTGGGAATCGCTTTTTTGCTAGTAGGCATATTCTTTGGACCTAGATTACAACCCGTGTGGATAGATGAAGTAGTATTGGCAGAACCAGCAGCTAATCTAGCTTTATACGACAGTTTTACCTCGGCTGCTTGGTATCATCAAAATGCTCAGGAATTCCATGTTAGCACTTCTTTTCTTTATACGGTTTTGCTGGCTTTATGGATAAAAGTTTTGGGATTTAGTATTGAAAAAGTTAGGCTTTTTAATTATGTGTTAATGCTTCTTAGCATCACTGTAATCTGGTTATTCATCAAGAAATTGCCTTTAATTAAGTTTTCTTGGCTAAGAATTATCCTAGTGGTTAGTTGTCTTTTGCCAGCAGGAATTACCTTTATTTATATATCGGGAAGGTACGACACTTCCGGCATTTTCTTATCAGCACTGGTTTTGGGGGCTTTTTTAATAAAAGATGCTAAAATCCGATGGCTTACTATGACAATTATTGGATTTTTCTTTCCCCTTTCTGGATTGTCAGCAGTGGTCTTTGCGACAATTTTTGGCGGTATCCTACTCCTTTTCAACTTTCAGCGATTTTGGCGGGAATTTGTCGCCATAGGTGGGGGATTTATTTTGGGAATGTTATTTCTTTATGCACTTTACTCAACTAATGGTGTTTGGGATGATTTTGTTAGTCTGACTTTGGGTCATACTGTTGCCAGTGCCAACCTTAACAGAAGTGTCATTGATATAATATTTTCCAGAGTGAGCAAACTTTTTGACCAGAAAGATTATGTGTGTGGTGGCTGCTTGCATCCGTCTTTTCCCCCACTGTCACTACTGCTGATCATCTTGATATTTTATGAACTATTGACCAAATCTTTCCGGTGGCGTTCTCCTTCCTTTTTTGCTTTGATCAGCGTTATTACCATACCAACTACTATGTGTTTTCTGGGGAAATATCCACTTTACTATAGTTGGATGTCGATGTTTCCCTTGATCATTTGTATTTGCTGGAGTTTTAATAATATTTTAGAAAAAAATACGGGCAAAATTCAGACGACAATTATTAGTATAGCTTTTTTGGTTTTATTATTTTATGCCAACTTACTAGGACTACCTTACCTAGTGCAAAGTACCTTAAAACAATGGGAAAATAATGACTATGCTAAAGTACAAAACTTTCTCGATAACAAAATTAATCCTCAGGATCACATCTACGCTGATTTTCAAACATTCTACGCCCTCAAGTCTCGGGCTAAACGAGTTTATTTCCCCCTTTATAATGGGCAGATGACACCAGAGGATAGGGATAATCTTTCATTAATTGTCATTGATCCTAGGGCCAGTGCTAGAGCATCTTGGAATCCCGGATTAGCAGAAATTGTTGGCGACTCACTCCCCCAGTGGTACGATACAGGAGAACAGTTAGATACAGGCACTTATGGGATGAAATTGTACCGAAAAAGATAAACCCGAAGTAATTCAAAGGATATGAACTCTGAAAAACTGCAATTAAGGTCTGATTACCAAAAAATGCTTGATGACTTAGATACTCAAGTCCTCCAATTGGATCGACAGGTATTTAAACGACTACAAAACCTAGGTTACACCCCGAGGGTGATCTTTGATGTGGGTGCTTCTAATAGTGGCTGGTCCTACTATATCAAACAGGTGCTGCAGGAAGCTGAATTTTATCTCTTTGAACCCCTCATCGACTACAGCAGCGACTATCGGGAATTAATCTCAGAAATCCTGCGAGTCTATCCCTCCTTTCATCTGTATAAATACGCCCTAGGTGAAACCTGCGGCGAGGTGACGATGAATGTTTCCACGGACGTGGTGAGCAGTAGCCTCTTGCAGACTGGTGATGATAGTCAGCCCACCACCCCCATCTCGGTGCAAATGTTAACAATTGATGACGCAATTGCCCGACTTGGTTTACCCCATCCCCAAGTGATCAAAATTGATACCCAAGGCTCGGAGTTGTCTATACTTAAAGGAGCCGTCAAAACCCTACCTAAAGTCGATGTTCTCTTTCTCGAATGCTGGCTCTATCGGGGCTATGGCCAAAAAACTCCCCTCTTAACCGAAATCGCCGATTGGTTATTATCCTTTAATTTTCGGCTTTGGGATGTGGCCGATGCCTATCGCGATCAAGGGGGAGTGCTAACCACATTAGATTGTATTTTTGTAAATACTCAAGCCGGTATTGCCCCGATTTGGTACTATGAGAACTAGAGTGGCTTGACTTTCCTAACCCGTCTAGTCCTTGCCGTGCGAGGGAAAAGAAGAACAGTCTATTTTCTTCCCAGATATCCGATAGACCAAGTACCAAGTGGGAGAGCAAGGGACAGGATTAAACAGTCCTTAGATCACTATTTCGGGAAGGGGAAACTGAGCCATACTTAGGGCTTGCTGAATAAATCTAAAAACCTTGCTGGATAAGACTTTTAGACTTTTTGTCAATCCAAAAGTACCGGACCTGGGAGTGAGCGGGGGGAAAATTCAGGTACTTTTTCCCTGAAAATTAGGTAATTGACCAGATGA
>NZ_JASJFF010001345.1:0-4757 GCF_030065435.1 Microcystis sp. M53603_WE2 | reverse complement strand
GTGTTGTATGGAAAAAATCCGTCTAGTATATAATTATTGTGATGGCCATCGCCGTAGGGTGCGTTCCCCAATGTGGCTCCTACTGCTCCACTAGCAGTAGGCTAATCTGGCTAACACGCTTTTGGGCGTGATATACGGAAAAGTTCTGGAGATCGCGCCTAAATGGGGTGATATGCCGAAAGTTGACCCATATCATTACTTTCAGGAGTGTTATACAGAAAATTTCCGTATAATCAATAGTTAGCCCGCAAGGTTATCTGTGAGGCAGTAGTTTAGGGGCTACCTGTCGGCGTTAAGCATCAAGCTACGGTAAAGTCATCGGCAAGTGCCTCTCACAACAGTTTTTGTTATCCTGTGCTAAGGATCGTTTTACCCAAAGAGTCTCAAAGATGGAACTAGCCTTGGTAATTTTCTCAGCCGTATCAGCAATCTCAACTGCAATTCTTGCATTTATTCTTTTGCAAATACAGAAAAGTCTAAACACTAACGCTAAGAAACGGACTGAATCTGATTCAGATATCTACAAACAGCTTGAACGTCTAATACAAAGAAATCAAGCTATAGAGCAAAAGTTAGTTGAACTAATTGATGCTCAAAGCAAATCTATCGACAAAGTATATGAACTTTTACGTGGGAGTGGAGACCTACAAATTGGGAGACTCCAGGCAATTATTGATACGCTTGAGATACTAAAGAAAAATATTTCTAGTTTATATGAACTCCTACGTGGAGGTGGGGATCTGCAAGTAGGGAAACTTCAAACGGTTGCAGATAAGCTTGAAGCGCTGAAAAACAGCTTGGAAGAATCAGTTAGATTTTAAAAATATGGATTCCAAACACTCAGAAGAATCATCCGAGGTAGTTCATGCGTACTTATCTTATCTTCAAGAAATGAGTCGCAAAATTAGCCTGCGTACTGGGATGGAAAACACTCTTTATGGAAAAACTAAGAAAAGCCCTCACTACTATCGACCCTTTGAAGATGCAGATGTAGATTCTCAGTATTTGCGTGATGTCAGAAATTATCTTGAAAAGGAAAGTGATCGCCAACTTTTCCTGGGAAATGGCTTGATCGCTGGTTCATTCAAGAAGAAGCAAGTCAAGAAGTATGTTGCCGCACCATTAATTTATTTCCTCGTCAAAACTGATCTAGATGAAAACGGCAGGTCATTGACTTATAGCATTGAATTGGATTCGGTGAGTCTAAATTATGACTTAATTACTCTGGTTTTAGAGCAAGATCTTGATGAAGAAGAAGATGAGGGAATGGGATTTCAGAGTGCAGGTGTTGATGCCAACAAGCTTGAAGTTCTAGAAGATATAGAAAATAGTTTAGAGGATATTCTCAGGCATGAGAGTGTAAAATTGACGACTAATTCATTAGCAGACCAAACTTTTCGACGAATCCATGAAAAAATCCCTGAGTTCAATCAAATACACCCTTCAACGGAAGACTTCACTCTTCAGAAGCTAGAGAAGCTAGGTACTGTAGAGTTGACCTTCTACAATCATCGATTTTTTTATGTTGCTAGCTCACCTGGGCAACTATCAACTTATACAGCACTACGAAAACTGATTTCAGAGGTTAGCTAAATGCCATTTCAAAATCAAGTTCTGAAAAAGCTATTTAAAGGAATTTTGCAGAATGAATCTGTTGAATTTAATAGCGATTTAACCGAATGTTTATCAATTGATAAGGCAGTTGCCTATTTGCCACTACCTCTTTCTGATCGCCAAAAGGATGCTCTATACAATGCTTGGCGGCGTGAAATTTCCTATATCCAGGGACCTCCTGGTACGGGGAAGTCTTACACTATCGTAGCAATAATGATTTCAGCCTTACTGCTAAACAAAAAAGTATTATTTGTTTCTCAAAAAAAGGCTGCTATTGATGTCGTTCGTAGAAAATTAGAAGATTTTTTGGGTAAAAACACCGTCATTTACGTAGGCTCTGAAAGCCAAGAACGTAAGCAGCTTCAAGCTTATATTGAAGCAAAATCTTCGGGAGTTAATGCACATAATTTACTTAGTCATATTTCTAAGCAGAAACAAGAACTTGATTCCTTGCATCAAGAAATTATAGATCTAGATCAAGGGCTTGCAAAGCACAGAGATCAATTGAAAAGAGCTTTAGATACAGAAAATGAATTCTATCGGGCGAACGATCTATATCTAAAAGAAAGAAATCATTTTGCTGATATCTTTGACCGAAACTACACAAAGCAACTTGATTTAAGAGAGGAAGAAATTCATGAATCAGGTAAAGATTGGTTCATAAAAAATATTGATAAACTTCAAAAAAAACTCTCATCAGGGAATCTTAAGCGTAAAGATTTTATTTATATAAGACGCTTCTACAAGCAGTGTGTTGATGGACTAAAAGCTGACAAGACTAGATTTTCAAGAAATGAACTCGGTCAAATTCCTCTATATCTAGAATTGCTCTTTAAAGTGAATAGTTCTTATACCGAATCTGTATCTATTCGACGTAGAATTAATCCTAGTTTAAGTCAAATAAGGAAAGTGATTCAGCAGCAAGAGCAAGTCTTGCTAGATAAAAAGAGACAATATATTAAGCAGCTAATTGAATATCAATTTACCAGAAACTTACAACAGAATCAAAATGTCACTGATGCATTTCGGAAGCTTCTAAGGTGGACAAATCAAACTAGAGTCTTGGAAGCCATGAGTAGGATTGACTACAACAGACTTACCAGTGTTTTCCCGCTTTGGGCTGGTGAAATTAAGGATATTGGTCAATTTCTACCTTTTCAAAATGAAATCTTTGATCTCGTCATTGTTGATGAGGCTTCTCAAGTCAATATTGCAGAAATAATACCTGCTTTTTATAGAGGTAGAAGCTTTTGTGTGGTAGGAGACGATAAGCAACTTGGCTTAAATGCAGCAGGTTTATTCTCACTGAATAGAAAGTTTGAAAGACTTATTTGGAACCATTGCTTTGCAGGATTGAATCAGGTTATTTCCTATGAAAAAGCAGAAGGAAAGGATCTAATTGTAAGCAAATCTTCAATTCTTGATTTTATTATAAATCAAGATAATTACTTTACCATTCCAAAAGTGACTCTCAATGAACACTTTCGTTCTATGCCTCAACTAGCTAGATTTACAAGCAAAACCTTTTACGACGATAGCCTATTAATTATGACAGAGGTAGGTAAAAACGTTAATAAGTCTTGCTTTGAGGCAGTTGAGGTTGGTGGTCAAAGAGAATTGACTACAAAATTTGTTCCTGAAGAAATTGAAGAACTCATCAACAAGCTCAGTGGCTTGATCCGTCAAAATAGCTACCTACAAGAACCATTGAGTCATCATGGCTTTACGATTAGAAATAAACCAACAATTGGGGTTTTGTCGTTCTTAACTCAGCAAAGAAATGCCATTAGAGAACGACTTCAAGAAAAATTTTCTGATGATGAATGGAAAGATTATCAATTGTTTGTTGGCACACCTGAAGAGTTTCAGGGAAATGAAAAGAACATAATAATTATAACTCTAGGGCTTGATGGAACTAACAATAGATGGGCAAAAGGTCACTATGAAAACCCTAATCGGTTTAATGTAGCAACCAGTCGCGCTGTAAATTATACCTATCTTATCTATGGCGGAATACCTAAAACTGCTCATTTACTAAAGGAGTATTTGCAGAATTTCGGTTATCCAGTTAATGAAGGTAGCTTGGTAGAACCCGTTCAACAACAAACAGTTTTAGACAACAGGCTCAGTTGGAGATTTGATGAATCAAAAGTTGAATCTGAATTTGAGTTTAAGGTACTAGAGTACCTCAAAGAATTTGTTCAGAGTCATGGCTCTGAATCATTGAAAATTTATAATCAGGTTGAGAGTTGTAGCAAACGACTGGATTTTGTTATCTTTAACTCTCTAAACGAGGAATGTTGTGCAATAGAAGTTGATGGTGTACATCACTTTGCTGAAGGTGGCTACACCTACTCCGAAAGTCATCTCTCACGGATTGATATCCTTCAACGGGCTGGTTGGAAGATTGTTCACGTTCCTTATCATAAGTGGTACAGCAAGGGTTGGCTGTGTGATAGAGATGAGCCTGATTTTCTCGATACAGTTTCAGATCTGTATCGGCAGCTTAAATCAGTTTTGGCGATCTAGATCTAGTCTGCCTCTAGACTCATCGCGTGGTGCCGAAAGCGGGCTAACAACGCGCTGGAGCGGACGGACGGGAGATATTGGGGGTGATGCCGAGGCTATCTGCCGCCGCTCAGATCAACCGTTAGACTGCTCCCACTGTCAGTATGATGGCCATCGCTGTAGGGTGCGTTCCCTAATGTGGCTCCTACTGCTCCACTAGCAGTAGGCTAATCTGGATAACACGCTTTTGGGCGTGATATACGGAAAGTTTCCGTGTAATTAATAGTCCAGTAGGGTGCGTTAGACGGCGACAATCTCTGCTCTTACTTAGGACTAGCAATCCGTCGTAACGCACTACCCACGAGATATATTAAAAATAGCCTCGTAGGTTGGGTTGAGCGAAACAATACTGAGGCGAAAATAGCTTAATTCGCTTGAAAAAGCGAAACCCAACCACCCCAAAGGTTACTCTTTGTTGGGTTTCCTTGCGTCAACCCAACCTACAATAATTGCTTACCCGGATTGGTACTTCATGAACTGGCAGGGCAACGTAAAGGAACCTGGACGGTGAGAGTATCTGGAAACTGGCGGATCACTTTCACCTTTGACGGTGTTGATGCTTGTGATGTCGATCT
>NZ_JASJFF010000971.1:0-1052 GCF_030065435.1 Microcystis sp. M53603_WE2 | reverse complement strand
TGAGGTGGCCAATTACCTAATTTTCAGGGAAAAAGTGCCTAAATTTCCCCCCGATCACTCCCAGATCCAGTACTTTTTGATTGACAAAAGGTCTAAAAGTCTTACCCAACAAAGTTTTTAGATTTATTCAGCCAGCCCTATATAGTGGAGCTTTATCGGCTTCGGATATTCAGTTTCTCTATCATAACCCTGGAGTAGCAATTGGAGAATCCTCATCCATCCCCGAACCCTCATCAATTCTAGGAATACTGAGTTTAGGAGTATTAGGAATAGGTGCAGCTTTAAAGCGCAAATCTTGAAGATAGTGCTAGAGGCATTTCCTATAAATGCCTCACCTTGCTTTTTTACAGAGATCATCTAAACAAATTCTAACGATAACTTTCCCTTCTGTGTCGAACTCGCATCACTTTCACAACTTGGTTTTTATCATCAATTTCGTAAATAATTCGATACTCTCCAACTCGAACACGGTAATCTTGTAGGGAGTTTTTCAACTTAAGACATCCAGATGGTCTAGGATTAGTGTTTAAGGCTCTAATGACCGGAATAATACGCTCAAATAAATCAGCAGGTAATTTTCTTAAATCCCGTTCCGCCTGTTTTTCTAGAAGAACTTCATACATCCGTTGAATAATCTTTGAGAAAGTCATCTAGAGAACGAAACTCAAGGGGTTTCTGGCGCATTTCGGCTAAAGCCTTTAAATCTTCAATCGCTTCAATTTGCTCTAACATCTCTTGATAAACCTCAATATCGAGAATAACCGACACTGGTTTCCCATCGCGTAAAACTATTTCAGGGTCTTTAGGCTGAGTTGTCATAATTTAGCTGTTTAGTTAGTATTTATTTCTATTGTAGATTTTAGCAAAGGCCAATTCAAGTTTGAAGTGCACCAGTACCTGACTGCTTGAAGCCCACATTCCGCACCCTCAACTGTCACATAAGCTGTCCCCCTCCAGAGACTTGAGTAAAAATACTTATCTGGTGAAGGTTTTCTCGGTGGCCGTTAGGGGGAGCTTGAGACCCTAATTATGAAAAAATAGGAATTGTTGGA
>NZ_JASJFF010000636.1:0-2355 GCF_030065435.1 Microcystis sp. M53603_WE2 | reverse complement strand
TATCGGGTCTGTGGTATATGTCGGGGCTTCCTAAAATCCGCGCCGCTAATTTGCTGACTATGCCGGTATCTCCCCGGACAAAAGCGCGCACATCATCGCGAAAAGGCCCATTCCACTCGGAAAACCAATCGGCAAATTCAACAAATTGACCGACACTATACAATCCTGCCGCATCCCAGGCTTCAGCGATTAATTTTGTCCCGGCTAAGACTGGATCCGATTCGATCGCCCAGATCATGTTATAACCTTTTTGCAGAATCGGTTCCCCGTCCACATTGCGCGATAATACGGCCGCCAGGTCAAAGCGAAAACCATCGACGTGCATTTCCGACACCCAATAGCGCAAACAATCGAGAATCATTTTGCCAACAATGGGATGACTGCCCTTGAGGGTGTTACCACAGCCAGTATAGTTGCTATAGAGGCTTTTATCGACCGCATCGAGGATGTAGTAGGTGCGATTATCGATACCTTTCAAGGAAAGAGTCGGCCCGATTTCGTCCCCCTCGGCGGTATGATTGAAAACCACATCGAGAATCACTTCGATCCCCGCTTTGTGTAAAGCTTTCACCAGATCGCGAAATTCATTCAAAGGACCGAGGGGTGAGCGATCGCTACTGTAACCGGCATGGGGCGCAAAAAAGCCGATCGTGCTATAACCCCAATAGTTAGTTAACCCCGGCATAGCGGCAGCGGGATCAAAGTAATGAATCGGTAACAATTCCACGGCAGTAATGCCTAGGTTGGTCAAATAGGGTATTTTTTCGATTAATCCCGCAAAAGTACCTCTTTTTTCCTCGCTAACGCCGGAATTCGGGTTACGAGTAAAGCCACCGACGTGCATTTCGTAGATAAAACTGGCAGAGTAGGGAGTGCGTAGCGGTGCGTCATCTTCCCAATCGTAGCGGCCTGGATCCACTACCAGACCCCGCAAAGCTCGATGACAATTATCGCCTTTTTCGCTGGCAGCTTGTCGATCATAAATTTCCGCACCGACAATCGCTTTCGCATAGGGATCGAGAACTACTTTATCAGGATCGAAGCGATGACCCTGGGCCGGATTATCCGGACCATAGACTCGATAAGCATACACTTGACCGACTCCAATGCCGTGAACGAAAATATGCCAATAGAAAAAAGTGCGATTTTCTTGGGGATTCAGACGAATAATTTGACTAGGTTGCGGGGAATTGGCATCATCAAATAATAATAATTCTATGGCAGTGGCATACTTAGAAAATAGTGAGAAGTTGACACCATCGGCCAAGACAGTCGCACCGACGGGATGGCTTTTACCGTGATCGGTTTTTAAGGTCATTGTCAAGAGATAAGAAGTGATTAGGAGTAGTATAAGATTATTCGGCGTTGCTGAATCAAGCTATGAATGCCAAATGTGTGTCCTATCCAAAAGTTATACCAAATCCGGTTATTAAAAACTGATTAAGTAGGGAGGCACAATTATTTGTAGGATGGGTTAGCGGTAGCGTAACATAATCGGGCGTTGGGTTTCATGCTTCAACCCAACCTACGTTCATCTTATATTTAATTCCACCCACCCACTTATTTATTTACCCTTTTGCCTCTTGCCTGTTGCCTATTGCCTCTCCTGATATGTAGCCTATACTCAACGGATTTAGTATTAGTTTTGGTCTAGGTTTTAAAAATATCACAAAAGAATGTTCAGAACTCAAATCAGCAACGCCAGATTTTAATGGAGATGGCGTGATTAATTTCCAAGACCTTGCCCTATTCAATAAAGCTCTCAATTTCCCGATAGATAAAGAAAACAATTAGAGGAGTTTTAAATGGCCTTTCCCGAAGATTTTAGGCTTGATTAAGCCAATTGATTAAGTCAGCTTGAGTCTCAAAGTCTAGCAATGCTTCTCCTAAGTCTTCTAATTTTTCTACTGAGAGTTTTTGGATAGTTTCAGTGATATGCGGGGGAAGTTCACCAAAACGTCGCTTTAGTTGACGTAGCACTAACTTGGATGCTTCTTTTTGAAGTCCGATAGCTTCTCCTTGTTGAATCCCTTCGATTCTACCCTTTTGAATCGCTGCTTCTCTATCTTGTTCGTATAAAGGGGCTAAACGCATAATAAATTTCCTCTCCTCCTGGGTTCTTTTGGGTAAGGCTTGCAAGTTTCTACTCAAATTGTATAATAATTTTAAGGAAGCTGATTTAAAGGGATGATGAGGAGACAAGGCCTCTAATTCATCAATCGCTCTGGTTCTAGTTCCTCCTCTGCCTAATAATCTTAACCAAAGGGTTTCAGGGGTTTCAGGTAATTGATGCAGGACAATAAGGGATGTATTTAATGCTGGAGGTAAAAAATAAATTCCTTCTCCCCAATCTGG
>NZ_JASJFF010000126.1:0-5046 GCF_030065435.1 Microcystis sp. M53603_WE2 | reverse complement strand
GATGAATACTAAATCCTTTAACCCTTTCCCCTGGTTAGCCTCTCTGGGAGTCGCTTGGTCCCTCGGCTTTGTTTATAATGTCATCTACGGCGGCGAATTAAGCTGGTTGCGGATGATGTACGAGGAAAAATCAGCGATCGCAGCCAAGGTCGAAGGACCGCGGCGTTTAATCGTCACGGCGGGATCGGGGGCGCATTATAGCATAAATTCGGAATTAATGGCCAAAGAATTGGGAATTCCCGTGGTTAACTTCGGTTTACAGGGGGATATCGGCTTAAATGTCATTGCCGCTATGATTCTCGAAAAAGCGCGCCAAGGAGACGTAATTCTGCTGATTCCCGAATATCTCATGCTCATGGATGAGGACGGTTTTAATCGCGGCGAAGGACTTTGGGGATCGGCTCCTTTTAGCGTCGCTATTGGCAAACCAGGGTTAGGTGGGATACCTTTAAAAACCATGATCGAGGATACTTGGTTATTAGGTATTCCGGGGATGCGTCCAGTTACTAAATCCACGGTTGATTTATTCACCAAAGGCAGAATGACGGGTTATCTTTCCGATCCAATGACTAATACAGGTGATCCGACTATAGTTAAGGAAAGAACGGGGAAATGGTGGCAAATGACCTTTGATACTGCTGCTTCTCCTCACTCGATTAAAGCTATTGAAAAACTCAAGAAAGATTTAGAAGCAAAAGGGGCGACTTTAGTGGTTTCTTTGCCCTGGGTTTATGCCAAAAATGATGGTAAAACCGTTGCTAATATTCGCAAATCTGCCGAAGAATTAAGTCGGGTTGTGCCAACAATTTATGACCCAAAAGACTTGAATATTAAGACCGATTCTACTATTTTTGCTGACACTCACTATCATCTTTTGCCCCCGGCGAGAATTATTCGTTCAGAACAATTAGTTTCGGAACTGAAACCCATCTTAAACACAACTGAGAATAAAAATCCATGAATAAACCTATAACTAAGATTTGCATTCTGGGAGGTGGTTTTGGCGGGTTATACACGGCACTCGATCTGAGTCGATTAACAGCAGTAAAATCATGTCAATGGCAAATAACTTTAGTCGAACCGAAAGACCATTTTCTCTTTACTCCCCTTCTCTATGAACTAATTACAGGAGAATTGCAACGCTGGGAAATTGCCCCCTCCTACCGTCAATTATTAACAGGAACTAAGGTTAATTTAAAAACTCAAAAAGCCAGTAATATTGACTTAAACAATCATCGAGTATATTTAGAAAATGAGGAAGTTATAGATTATGATTACCTCGTTTTAGCGGTGGGAGTGCGGAATCGTTGGCCGGCTATACCGGGGTTAGCCGATTATGGGCTGACTTTTCGGAGTTTAGAGGATGTGGAAAAATTACAAACGGCAATTCATGAATTAGAAACTCAAGGAAAATCCTCAATTAATTTAGCAATTATTGGCGGCGGTCCCAATGGGGTAGAATTAGCCTGTAAGGTAGCTGATCGCTTAGGAAAAAAAGGCCAAGTTCATCTAGTGGAAAGGAACGAGGAAATACTGCAAAACTTCCCTAAATCGGTGCGTATTGCTTCCTATCGTTCCCTTTTAGCCAAGAATGTTAGTCTCTATTTAAACACGGGATTAAAGGAAGTTACCGCTAATTCCATAACCGTATTTAAAGATAATACAAATGAAGTTATCCCCATTGATTTATTATTGTGGACAGCAGGAACCCAAGCACAAGATTGGATCAATAATTTAGATTGTCAGAAAACAGCACAAGGCAAATTATTAACCCGTTCCAGTTTACAATTAATCGACTATCCCGAAGTTTTTGCCCTTGGGGATCTAGCCGAAATTTATCCGAGTAAACAGGTAATTCCTGCCACAGCACAGGCAGCCTATCAAGCAGCCAGTGTAGTAGCCAAAAATATCTCGGCAGTGATCAGAAAAAAATCGCTCAAACCCTATTATTATCTCCATTTAGGTGATATGTTAACCTTGGGTAAACAATCAGCCCTTGTCTCCAGTTTTGGCCTTAATATTAGTGGTAGATTAGCCGATATAATGCGTCGATTTGTCTATATACTGCGTTTACCCAGCAAACGCCATCAATTGAAAGTGTTTCAACATTGGGCAAAAAAAATTCTTCTCCGACTCCGTTATTCACAGGTGTTATCTAATACTAAATCCGTTGAGTATAGGCTACATATCAGGAGAGGAAAAAGGCAAAAGGGAGAATAAATAATCAGTTCCAACCAGGTTGTTAGTCCTTACACAATTGGCTACAATAGCCCTACACAAGCTACGAGAGAAAAGTATGCCTGAATTAAAAATTAGCATTAGTGAGGCTGCTCACAAAACGCTGTTAGCACTCGTTGACTCCTCTGGGGATACTCTCCCAACAGTATTAGACAAAGCCATCGAAAATTATCGCAGATATGTTTTTCTAGTTCAAGCGAATGAAGCCTTCGCCGCCTTAAGGAAGAATGAGACTTTATGGCAAGAGGAAATTTCTGAAAGGCAGACATGGGAGCAAACTCTCGCTGATGGAGTAGAAGGGTAGTGGCAGAAATTACCAGAGGAGAAATATGGCTAGCAGACCTTAATCCAGTAAGGGGGCATGAACAGGCTGGTAAGCGTCCATGTTTAGTGATTTCAGCAGACCTGTTTAATCAGGGTGCATCTGGCTTAGTTGTTGTTTTGCCAGTAACTTCTAAAGACAAAGGAATCCCTTTTCACCTAAAAGTGGAACCCCCAGAGGGAGGAGTGAAAATGCCAAGTTTTATCAAGTGCGAGGACGTAAGATCAATCTCAGTAGAACGACTTGAGAAGCGATGGGGAACTGTATCCTCAGAAACCCTGGCATTGGTTGAAGACAGACTGAGAATCTTAATGGGACTGTAATGAAGATAGTTTCACCAATTTGCGCTCCAAGCCCAGGTTTTAGTTTGCATTCTTCCACTGTTCCAATGCCACCTTCGTGTGACTGTACCATTCTGAATTTGATTACGATTAAGCTTGCCCTCGTAACGCGCCGATAGACCAACCAGTGCCTTCGGCATCGCAACTAAACTCACAGCTTCAATCAATGGGCATGGTGCGTTCCCAAAAATCGATCGGTGGAGCAGTAGGACCCCCATTAGGGAACGCACCCTAGGGCTGAAAACGGAGATTTTGAAGAGATCGCACTTGAGCAATGGTTTCAAAATCACGGTCGTTGTGAATCAGAAGCAGATCATTTTCCAGTGCCGCTTGAGCAATACAGCAATCAATTGGGCTGCGAACAGTCAATCCTTGACGACGCAGATCATAGTAAATACGTGCAGCCGCTTGCCAGGAAGAAGGCCTGAGTTCAACATAATCCTGCACTTCGAGGTAAGTAGAGAGGATTGTCCACTCTTGCTCGTTTAAGCTCCCTTGAAGCAGTTCAAGCTGGGTAAAGCGGGTGAGTAAAATCTCACGATTTGCAATTAACGTTTCCAGTTGCTGGCGAACTTGACCACTGCGATCGCGGAAGACGCTGATCCACACAGATGTGTCAATCAGCAACATGACGAGTTTCACGTAGGGCTTTATAATCAAAATCTGGAGCAAATTGAATTTGTCCGGCAAGGTCGAGAAGGTTTTTCTTACGACGGGATCTTACGAATTCTTGTAGAGCAAGATTCATTAGTTCCTCTTGGGTGGTGAGGTTAGTCAGTTGAAAGGCTTCCTTGAGAAGCGATTCATCAAGGTTGAGGGTAATTTGCATAGGATGGATATTAGATTGAAGTATAGGTGATTATTCTCTTTACATTTTAATCCGATAGATGACTAACCCACCTCTGGGCATATTTTTGTTAGTTGGCTCTCAAGCTTTAAGCTACATACGGCAATGGCGTAGTGCCTTCGGCATCACACTTAAACTCACAACTTCAATCTATGGGCATGGTGCGTTCCCAAAAATCGATCGGTGGAGCAGTAGGATCCAGATTAGGGAACGCACCCTACAAGCTCGGCGATCGCACTTTCCCTATATTACGCCCAAAAGCGTGTTAGCCAGATTAGTTTACTGCAAACAATCTACTTTAAGGAGACTGATCACAGAAGCTTTCTAGGATTCTAGCAAAGACTCTTAGATCTGACTGCACTTTGTCACAAAACTTCACTATTATTTTGACACTCTTAATAGTTGGAGAGGAAACATTGATCGCCAAGTCTGGTCAATTTTTGTCCAAAGTATTTGAGGAAATGACCTGAATAAATAGCCAGACATAGTGCTATTTTCTTAGTTCCCAAAAAGCTGACCATCCTCGCGCTTTTGGCGAATTTAAGACCATTGAATAGGGGAAATTAACCGATAATTAATAACTGGTTGGGGTGCGTTAATTTAAGCAATAACACACCCTAACTTTGTATTAATGCAAGAAATGACGAATGCCTGTTAAGACCATAATTAAACCTAACTCATTAGCGGCATTAATCGAATCCTGATCTTTTAAAGAACCTCCGGGTTGAACAATTGCCTCGATACCAAACTGGGCTGCCGTGCGAACAGAATCATCAAAGGGGAAAAAACCATCACTAGCTAAATAGCCACCTTTAGCCGCTTCTGCTGCTTGTTCAAGGGCAATTTTCACCGAACCAACGCGATTCATTTGCCCCGCACCAACGCCTAAAGTAGTTTGATTTTTTGTCACTACAATAGCGTTAGATTTAACGTGCTTAGATACCTTCCAAGCAAACAGCAATTCCGCTAATTGTGCGGGGGTAGGTTGTTTTTCTGTCACCACTCGCCACTCATCCGGGGTTTCTACCACGTCATCGGCCGCTTGTACTAGAAAACCGCCAGCGATAACTTTTACTGTTTGTTTTTCTCCCGTGGTTAAGTCCGGCAGCAATAAAATCCGCACTTTTGACTTTTTAGCAAGGATATCCCGGGCTTCGGGGCTACAATCGGGGGCAACCACGCATTCTAGGAAGGTTTTCGTTAATTCTTTAGCGGTTGCTTCGTCTATGGCTTGATTTAGGGCAACAATACCCCCAAAAGCCGAGATAGCATCGGCGTTAAAAGCTTTAGTATAAGCT
>NZ_JASJFF010000323.1:0-1355 GCF_030065435.1 Microcystis sp. M53603_WE2 | reverse complement strand
GCTTCCGTCAGAGGAACCCGCTGCACCCGATGGACTCCCGCCTCAAATTTCAGCTTACTATAGACGTTATCGCCTTTAATCTCTAAAATTGCCTCTTTAAATCCTCCCATATCCGCCGGAGATTCACTCAAAAGGCTAACTTTCCAGTTTTGAGTTTCGGCATATTTTGAGTACAAGCGAACTAAATCCCCCGCCCAAATACTGGCCTCATCACCTCCGGTCCCAGCGCGAATTTCTAGCATGATATTCTTTTCATCGAGGGGATCCCGGGGCAGCAGCAGAATTGTTAATTGGTCTTCCAAAGTGGCTATTTTTTCCTCTAATTCTGCCACTTCTAGGGCGGCCATTTCCCTTAATTCGGGATCGCTGGCGGATTCTTTGAAGATTTGTTTCGCACCGATTAAATCCTCTTGACTTTTTTGCCAAATTTCGTAAGTGTTGACCGTTTCCTCTAGGGAAGCGCGGGATTTGGCCAGACGATGCAATTCACCCGGATTACCGGTGACATCGGGATCCGCTAGACGACGGGTTAATTCTTTGTAGGTCTGTTCTACAGATTGCAGTTTGTCTAGTAAATAACTTTCAGCCATAATCGATAATAAATAGGGTTAAACGGGGTTAATTTGAAGATAACCCGCAAATTCACTGGATTAGAAGCGTCTAACAGATAATAGAGACGCAATCCTTTTAATTGTCTTAATTTTCTTGGTTTGGGGTTCTTCGAGATCGGAAAAATCCCGCCCAACTGCTGACAGTCAGTCAGTTTTGCTAATACTTAGAAATATTTTTGGGCCAGCAAGCGGCAAGGGAAGACATTTTTTTTCTTAACCAGATTATTCCTATATCTGAAACTATCATTTTTTGGCCGGTTTGAGCAAGTAATAGACCTCTTGCAAAAATCAAAAATCTTCCTTTAGGTGAGGAGTCTCCGAGCCAGTAGTCAGTAGTCAGGAGAATTAAGAATGAGCATTAATCAATTAAATGCTCTATTTGGTTATTTTATGCAATTTTATGCTTATTTTTCTCATTTTTGCCCTCTCAAAAATTAATTATGCAAGAACTCTTATGTCTATCCTAAACAAAGAAAATCTTAAGCTGGAAGCTCTCAACCTGTCTCAAAAATACCAAAAAACAGCCTTCTGGCAGAGGGGTTGGGGGTGAGGGTAATTAACCATCTCTGCCATTACCTTTGAAAAATTTGACTTAAACAAATTAGGCTCTTCGGTAATTGTTATGCAATGGACGGGGGTTATAAGGGATGGAACCCTTATATAGAAAAGCATTTAGCGATTTTTGTCAATTGTTTTTGCTCTAGAGCGAACTAATCAATTAAGTCTCTTGCCAGATAAGGATTT
>NZ_JASJFF010000512.1:0-1359 GCF_030065435.1 Microcystis sp. M53603_WE2 | reverse complement strand
GGGTTAAAAGCATGGATTCCAATCTAGGTCAAGAAAAAGAGAATAGTTGTGGTAATTCCGGGCGAAAATGGTTGTCGATCGGTATTGCTCCCACTGGTATAATTTCTATTGGCATTGTTCCCATGGGCGTTATTTCCATCGGTATTGTTCCTATGGGAATAGTTTCCATTGGAACCGTGGCCATGGGGACAATTGCGGCCGGTTTTGTTTCCATGGGACTTTTCAGTATTGGTAGCGTTGGGATGGGATTAAATAACGGCCATTTTTCCAATCTTAATTCTCCCCCTGCTGAATCTCCCCATAAACATCATCAGCATTAAAATCAAGATTTGACTAGCAATCATGAATTATTCCATCCGTGCTGCCGTTGCTACCGATGTCAAGGCTATTTTTGACTTAATTGTTGCCTTAGCAGCCTATCAAGAACTCAGCCATTTAATGACAGGAAATAGTCAAGCTTTAGGGGAGCATTTATTCGGAGAAAAACCCTACATCGAAGCATTGGTCGCGGAAGTAGAGGGTAGAATAGTCGGTTTTGCCCTATTTTTTGCTAACTATTCCACCTTTATAACTAAACCGGGGATTTATCTGGAAGATATCTTCGTTTTACCCGATTATCGTAGTCAAGGTATCGGGAAAGCTTTACTAATGGCTGTGGCTAAAATTGCCGTCGCTAGGGATGCAGGACTTTTAGAATGGACTGTCTTAGAGTGGAATCAACTGGCGATCGATTTTTATGGAAAAATGGGGGCTAAGGTCTTCCAAGAGTGGCAAATTTGTCGTCTCACCGGGACAGCTTTAACCCAATTGGGTAATAGTGATAAATAAGTCAGTCCCGATGCAACAAGTTACACCGTCAAGCATGAAAATATTCTGATCCTAAATCCGGTTATTAAAAACTGATTATTTATTCCCCCTTTTGCAGGAGTTTCTTTCCTGATATGTGGCCTAGACTCAACGGATGGCCGTATTACTTCAGATCTGATTACTCAATCCAAGCTTTTGGGGGGTTCTACCCCCCAAACCCCCCGTTGGGGGCGTGGCGCCGCCCCCAAACCCCGGAGCGCATTAGTTTTTCGGTGGGATGCTTACACGCAGCCGCTGACGCATCTGTAATAATTTGAGAGTCACTTCACTCGCAGGAGTGCCTCTCCTGATATGTAGCCTATACTCAACGGATTTGTGCGAAACGTTTAGGCATGAAATAAGGTTGAAATACCTGAAATAACCGCCTAGTAAGGTCTTCAGTCCCCTGACTGAATCTAATAGGTCAACCCTGACCAACCTCATAACTGTTTATATGTACCGACGTTTAGTATCACCTCGATACCAAACTAGGCAAGGGGACTCAAGGTCAAT
>NZ_JASJFF010000701.1:0-1911 GCF_030065435.1 Microcystis sp. M53603_WE2 | reverse complement strand
CCAGGACATCCTTAGTGGCCACAAGGGTTTCATCGAGACGAATTTTCCCCGCGTCCACATCCTCAAAAAAGGCCACCAGAATCGGGATTTTAATCGTACTAGCGGCAGCAAAAATAGTATCTTCTCGAAAATTAGCGTAAGCACCGTTATCGAGGTCAATAAATAAAGCTCCCGCCTTTAATTTCGGATATTTGACCGCTAAAGCCTGTAATTTCTGGTTAAGGCTGCTGAGATTTTCGTTTAAAACTAAGGTGGTCGGTTTTGGGGTGACGGGTTTGGGAGTCGGGGAATTAGTAGCGGTGGGTTTTGGGTGTAGGGGTAATTTGCTTGGATCCACCACCGTTAAAACCGTACCAGCGATCGCACCTAAACCGACACCAAGGATAGAGAAGCGAAGAACCTGAAGGAGAAAAGAGGCGATTAGGTTAGTTTTACGCTGTTTTTTTGCCCTTTTAACCGGTAAAGACTTTTTTTTGTTGTTTAAGTCCATGGCCCTAGGGGACTCAGGGCCAGATTGGACTTTAGTAGGACGACGAGTTACTTGACGAGTCACGGTTTTCCTCAAGGGTATCCAGATTTATTATCGATCGCTAGGAGAATTTTTTTTCTTGCCCTTGAGACTATCAAGACCGAGAAAAAGTTGCCCGATACTTTCAATATGACCGATAATGCCCCGCAGCAGGGCTAATTCCTCCACCGTGGGCCGGGCCCGATGATAAAATTGCCGGAATTTCTCCATCCTAGCGGCGGCGGTGTGGGGGTAAAGATAGCCAATTTTGAGCAAAAAGCTCTCCAAGTGCTGATAATAGCCTTCTAGAGCCTCAAAAGTGGCATTGGGGAGCGTTTCTAACGGGGGTTCGAGCCTATTTTCCGTCGCCATTTGGTACAGTTCGTAGGAGCAAACCGCCACCGCTTGGGCCAGATTAAGGGAGGAATATTGAGGATTAGCGGGAATACCGACAAAACGCTGGGCGTGGTTCAGTTCGCTGTTACTTAAACCCCGGTCTTCTGGCCCGAAAATTAAGGCCGATTCCAGGTTAGGGGTGAGTAACCAGGGTAAAGCAGCCCGGGGTGTTTCGAGGGGAGTATTCAGGTGACGGGGTTTCGAGGTGGTGGCAATGATGCGATGACAACCCTGCAAAGCTTCCCCAAGGGTGGCTACCCGTGAACAGTTTTCTAGGACTTCAATTCCGTGTACTGCCATGCGTCGCGCTTCTTCTGCAAGGATATCACAGGCGGGATTGACGATAATTAAGCGACTTAAGCCCATATTCCGCATAATTCTGGCAGTGGAACCCACATTTAAGGCTCCGGCTGGTTCAACTAAAATAATTCTCAGGCGATCGAGTGGGGAACTCTGATTATTTTCATCTACACTCATAGATAAGGCGCAGTTTTTGACTTTTTAATTTTAATCATGGCACGTCAGATATCGAAGTCCGATCTTCCCAGTAAAATTTGTCCCGTTTGCGGTTTATCCTTTACTTGGCGCAAAAAGTGGCAAAACTGTTGGCATGAGGTCAAATACTGTTCAGAACGCTGTCGTCGTCGCAAGTCCTCGGTGAATCAGTAGATCTCCTGCAAACAGCAAAAATCTTCCCTTAGGTGAGGAGACGGTCGACAGGAGACGGTCGACAGGAGACAGCTTATCAGGGATCAGATTTGAGTTTTTAGTTCACTGTTTACTAATCCGGTGAAAAAGCGTTCGACTGAGGGCTGACGGTTTAGATGGATAATTAATTAAACCTCTTGCATAATTAATTTTTCATGGTTCAAAAACGGCAAAAATAAGGATTAAATGGCATAAAATCTGTAAATAGACCATTTAATTGATTATTATTCATTCTTAATTCTCCTGACTACTTACTCCTAACCTATCAGGACAATTTTTGACTTTTACCAGAGGTCTAT
>NZ_JASJFF010000141.1:0-3556 GCF_030065435.1 Microcystis sp. M53603_WE2 | reverse complement strand
CTCTCGATGGGAAGAAGCATATCCTTAGTTAAAGCAGATTTTCTTCCTCAGTGCAACCTAAGTCGATGCTTTCTCACGAGTGCGGGTTCATTTTCTAGGTTGACTTCGGCTTCCTTACCAGCATTTATTGAGATGTTGCAATTAATGTTAACTTCACGGGGAGGCTTTCTAGATTATAGCCGTTTTCCAAGAGATTTAGGCAAATCCACTGTCTTTGCCGCCTATGCCGCCCACGGTTTGGTTCCAGTTCTAACAGACTATAACCCTTCTGAAGCCGATGGAGTAGAAAATAATAAACATTATTTAGTAGCTGATGAAAATCTGTCTAGTCTCGATTTGACTCAACTTCAGCAAATTGCTGACAACGCTCACAGATGGTATCAAGACCATAATTTGATCAAAGTCGCCAAGTTTTACGGTTCGTATTTTAATCCTGATGTTAAACCTGATTTCGGGAATTAAAAAGTTCAGGTAATTCAATCTGACTTTTTTCGTAATCTTGGGGGATGCCTATGTCAATAAAATATTCGTCAGAAATAAAGCCATACATAGGAATTTTCTCGGTATAAACTTTGAGAAAGTCGTCCTCAAAAGAAAATTTTGATGGTAGATCAAAGCTGGATAATATGTTTTTACATACACAATATATGCCGCCATTAATATAGCCTTTATGTTGATATTTTTTGGATTCAAACCCGATAATTTTTTGGTCATCGTCCAGGAGAACATTGTTATAACGATCGAAGTCAGTTAGTGGCTTCAGAGCAACAGTTATCAGGGATTTCTTTTGATTATGTAAATTAATTAAGGCGGATAAATTGACATTAAACAAGGTATCTCCGTTGACAATTAATGCTTGTTCGGTTTCAATTCTATTTAGTGCCAACCGGATCGCTCCTCCAGTTCCTAATGGTGTATCTTCTATCAGATAAGTTAGCTCGTATTCCTTGTATTGATCGCCAAAATAATCGATAATTTTCTGATGTTCATAGCCCACAGAAACTAAAAATTTGTTGGTAATTTTTTGAGATATTAAGTAATCTAATAGATATTCTAAAAAAGGTCTGTCGGCAACGGGAGCCATGGGTTTTGGTAAAGTGTTGATCACCGATCGCAACCTGGTTCCTAACCCACCCGCCAGAATAATTACATCCATAGATACACCTCAAAAATTTGAATTATTGCCAATCTTTTAAAAACTATTTTTAGGATTATAGGGATAATCCTTCCCCGTCGATCCTTGGTTTGCTATAATGTCCATGCTTGGGTTCCGTATTTGGTAAAATGAAAATTAATCACTTGGCCTCCTTCTGATTTCAAAGCTTTTATTACTTCGATTTTCTTGGTAGGATCGACCATAAAGATAATAAAACCACCGCCACCGGCCCCCGATATTTTGCCTGAATAGGCCCCGGTTTCCCTCGCTACCCGATAAATGTGATCGATCTGCGGATTACTAATTAATTTAGATAATTGCTTTTTCGCTTCCCAAGAAGTTCTCAGAATTTCTGCTATCCCCATAAAATCCGATTTAAGCAGTGCTTCTTTAAAGAGAATTGCCTCTTTTTTGAGTTGATGGGTAGCGGCGATCGCCTGCTCATTTTTTTCTTGGACATTCTGAATTTGATCCTCAATTACTTGAGATGAGTAGCGAGAAATGCCTGTATAGTAGAGGATCAGAGACACTTCTAGTTCATTGATCACCCAATTTTTAATCCGCAAAGGATTAACTATGACTCGATCTTGTTCATAAAATTCCATAAAATTAAAACCGCCAAAAGTGGCAGCGTACTGATCCTGTTTGCCCCCTAACCAGCCTAGATCAATTCGTTCGATCTCGTAGGCTAAATGGGCGATATCATACTCGCCTAGGGGTAATTTTAACAGTTCCACAAAGGCTTTAACTATGGCCACGGCTAGGGTAGAAGAAGAACCCAATCCCGAACCAGCCGGCGCATCGGAAAAGGTGGTGATTTGCAGCGGCAAAGGTTGCCCTTGATTAAAGTCTTTAATCAAACGATTATAGACCGCTTTATGCAGATCGAGAACACCGTTATAGGGGAGAGGAAACTGAAGGGTTTCTATTTGTTGTTCTCCTCGATCGGCGGCAACAAAAATGACTTGTTTGTCAGTAATTTCCGTGACTGTACAGTAGGCATAGAGATCGATAGTAGCGTTGAGAACGTAACCCCCATAAAGACTACAGTAAGGCTCCACATCGGTGCCGCCACCACCTAAACCTAATCTTAAAGGAGCTTTGGTTCTGATGATCATGGGTATGCTGTTTAGGTTGATTTTTTGCTAGGGGATTTTAGTTGGGAAAGATCGCTTCTTCGATCGCTAAACAAATAGTATGAAGAACAAAACCATGACCTTCTTGAATGCGCGGGGTACTGGTGCTAGGAATCATCAAACAATAATCGGTTTTTTCCTCTAGAGCTAATCCCTTCGCCCCAGTTAAACCGATGCTAGTGAGACCTTTTACTTGACAAACTTTGAGAGCTTGATGGATATTGGCGGAATTTCCCGAAGTGGAAATACCGATAAACACATCACCAGGGTTTCCTTCCGCTTCTATCTGGCGGCTAAAAATATATTCGTAACCATAATCGTTAGCGATTGCTGTTAAACTGGCGATATCGCTATTGAGGACGCGAACTGGCAAAGACTGTCTTTCTTTCAGAAATCGGCCGTGCAGCTCACCGCCAAAATGGATAGCATCGGCTGCACTGCCCCCATTACCGGCGACTAATACTTTGTGGTTGTTGCGATAAGCATGGATACATACTTGGCAAATCTCTTGGATTTTCTCTAGATATTTTGTCTCGGTTAGTAGTTTTTTCTTCAGGTTATAAGCTTCTTCCAATTCAGTCTTGATTAAAATTGACAGAGAGGGATCGCTCTGGAAACTATCCAATTTTTTGTTTGATTTTTCCACCATTCGCATAGGTTTGATTTTCCAATTTTTATTAGTTGAATAAATTTAACTCTCAATAGTATCAAAAGACCAGAATCGCTGTCCATTAATTGGGTACAAAACCCCTAGCATGGTAGAATTGATCACGGGACAAGAAAAACAGGCCGATGATAGTTCTAGAGAAACCTAGAGCGATCGAGTCAAAAGAGTGATCTTTTGCCGGTTATTCTCGGAATATACGACAAACGCAGCCAACTCTAGCACAATTTGTTTTGTTTGTAAATAAATTTTTGATGTATTCTGGCCGAGACGGGGGATTTCTGAGCGGGGGATTCAACCCTTGCGAGTCTTGGCCTTTTGTTTGGCTGGACAAAAATGTTAACAATTCATGACAATATTGCTGATATAATCAAAAGCCGAAAGGCTTGAAGGCGTATAATATGCCGTGATTGCTATACTCTGACACCTAGATAGGGTCTGCTGAAAAAGTTTTTCCTGGGGGCAGGGTGTGGGGTGTGGGGTGTGGGGTGTGGGGTTTTCCCAGTTTTGAGGTGGCCAATTACCTAATTTTCAGGGAAAAAGTGCCTAAATTTCGCCCCGATCACTCCCATATCTGGTACTTTTTGATTGACAAAAAGT
>NZ_JASJFF010000263.1:0-3305 GCF_030065435.1 Microcystis sp. M53603_WE2 | reverse complement strand
TCGAAAACGGCTTTACGATATTTGGCTGGGAACACTAAATGATATAGCAAAACACTTACATTATGGCTCTTATGGATGTATTCACTCATTTTTCTATTGTACGCCGCGAGCGGCGGGGAATTAGACCCGAAGAGATTAAAACACGAACAAATTCCCACCGTTTATGATTATTTCTCGGAAGGAAACTCTTTCTATTTAGTGCAAGAGTTTATTGAAGGAGAAACCCTACTTCAATATCCTGTAGTTGGGTTGAGGCACGAAACCCAACACAACCAACTTTTTTAACGTCAACCCAACTACTTAAAGGAGTAAAAACAATGACTAATATTGTGCTTAAAAGTGCTAGGGGTGTTAACTATTCTCGATTACAGCAACTCCTAGCAGCGGGAAACTGGAAAGAAGCAGACAAAGAAACACGTAAAGTCATGCTTCAGGTTGTCAGCAGGGAAAGCAAACGTGGATGGCTAAAGACAGAGGATATTGACAATTTCCCCTGTGAAGATTTGCAAACTATTGACCAACTCTGGCTACACTACAGTCAGGGTAAGTTTGGCTTCAGCGTCCAGAAAGAAATCTATGAGAGTCTCGGTGGCACGAGAGGGTATAATGGGGGATTGTTCGAAAATTTCCATCAAGAAGTCTGGAAAAATTTCGGCGATCTCGTCGGCTGGAGAAAAAGAGGAAAATGGTTGTCTTACAGGAACCTAACGTTTAATAATGCAGCCCCCAAAGCTCACTTCCCATTTTTATTTTATCGTTTCGTTGTTCCGCCGATTGGTATCGTGGCAATTTTGGTTTTTTGGGGTTTGTTTTGCTCGATTTTCTCGATCAGTGTGGGATTAACGTTGTGGCCGTTGTGGGTTTTTCTTTTTGGGTGGGCTTTTTTTTGGTTTGTGTTTTGGTTTGCGTTTTGGTATGTGGTTGGTATTTTTACTTGTTGGGTATTTGTGGTTATCTTGGTAGCGTCAGATGTTAATTGGCATAAGCCTAATTGTTTTATTCGGCTTATTCGGCGTATTAAACTTTTTGTCAACTGGGACTTTTTGCGTTCTCTTAAGGATGAGATCGGTTTCAGTTTGCTATATTCGATGTATTGTATTTACTCACTGATGGTTGTGGTTGCTGTGGTTATTGCTAGGCAGATAGGTACCAGTCTGGAGCCGCATTTATTCCCGCTGGCTTTGCAGTTATCGTTTCTTGAGATGTTTCTGCTCCGGTTCGGTCTCAATGGTGGCTTCCTGGGGGCTCTCTCCTCTCGCGCAAAGGATTGTAACTTAGGGAAAAGTAACGCTCCGGTGACATCTACACCCCTACCTAAAGTAGCGCCAACTCCACTGACAAACTTCACCGAAAAAATATCCAAGGGCATAACACTGGAGATGGTAGGCTTACCAGCAGGTCAATTTATCATGGGCTCTCCTGATAGTGATCCCTATGCTAGGGATTGGGAAAAGCCTCCACACCAAGTTCAAGTCAACAGTTTTGCGATCGGGAAATATCCGGTGACTCAGGCACAATATCAAGCAGTAATGGGAAACAATCCCTCTTGGTTTAAAAATAATCCCCAAAATCCAGTAGAAAAGGTTAGTTGGGATGATGCTCAAGCTTTTTGTCAGAAATTGAGTCAAATAACCGGGAAAACCTATCGCCTACCGACAGAAGCGGAATGGGAATATGCCTGTCGTGCGGGAACTACTACTCGCTATTATTTCGGTGATGATGCTAGTCAGTTAGGAGATTACGCTTGGTATGGCGGAAATTCTCAGCAGACAACTCATCCTGTGGGCCAGAAAAGGCCCAATGCTTGGGGACTGTATGATATGAGTGGCAATGTTTGGGAGTGGTGCGAGGACAATTGGCACGATAACTATATCGGAGCGCCAAAGGATGGCAGTGCTTGGCTGACAAATGATAATGATTATCAAATACTGCGGGGCGGTTCTTGGTGCGACCTTCCGTATGACTGCCGTTCCGCTGACCGCCTCAGCCGCTCCCGCCGCGGCAACGACTACGACGACTTCGGTTTTCGGGTGGTGTGCGGTGCTGGGAGGACTCTGTAACCCTTATTCTCTTTTTACCCTTTTTTACCCTTTTTTACTTTTTTCAATTTTTCTCTTTTTCCCGCCTAGCGGCGGGTCGATTTTTTTGAAAAAATTGAGGTAGTAATCTGTGGTTTGTAGGGTGCGTGTTTGCGCGTATTTAAAGGAGATTTGTTATAATTAAATTATGATTGCGCCGTAACGCACCATCTTAAGAAAATTGGTGCGTTACGCTATCACTAACGCACCCTACAAGAGCCGCTACTGTGTCTGGAGTGGTTTTTATTATGATTATTTAACTGCTACCGCATATCCCCCCGTAGCAATCTCTCCCTAGTAACAGGTTTCTAGTTCCTGTTTGATATTCAGGCAGAATGAATGATATAATTGGTGCGTGGGGCGTGGGGGTTGGTTATCCTTCTCTCAAAGCTTTTAACCTGTAGAATATAACGATCTCAGGTTTTTTGTCAAGTCTAATTTGAGGGATTTTGCTCCCGTAAACATCAGCTTTTGGGGAACTCGATAGATAAATTATGAATTATGAATTATGAATTATGAATTATGAATTATCAAAAAGAATAGAAGAAACAAATAGATATTCGGGAACGTTGTTTTGAGTATGCACTGCGAGCAATTAAACTTTATCAATAAACAATAATTTGAGAAAATGAACCAAAAAACTTACCAACTAACCTTAAACTTTGACCAGATTTTAGATTTGGTTAAACAACTCCCAGAAAGTGACAAAATAAAACTCAGTAAAGAACTCGAAAAAGAAACTTTAAATCAAAAATTAACCCAACTTTTAGAAACCTTTAAAACTGATGAGCTTTCCCTAGAGACAATTACCGAAGAAGTGGAGGAAGTTAGGGCTGAAATTTATGGACAACAAGCCACCGATTAAAGTTATTATTGATACTAACCTTTGGATTAGCTTTCTTATTGGTAAACAGTTAGCTGGTTTAAAATATCTACTGATTGAAAAAACTCTTGTGCCGATTTTTTCTCCACAGCTACTTAATGAAATTAACCTTGTTACCAAAAGACCAAAATTACAAAAGCATTTTTCCCAAAGAAAAGTTCAAGAATTACTTGAACTTTTAAGCATAATTGGGTTATGTATTGAGGCTCTTCGGTAATTGTTATGCAATGGACGGGGGTTATAAGGGATGGAACCCTTATAGAGAAAGGCATTTAGCGATTTTTGTCAATTGTTTTTGCTCTAGAGCGAACTAATCAATTAAGTCTCTTGCCAGATAAGGATTT
>NZ_JASJFF010000975.1:0-3723 GCF_030065435.1 Microcystis sp. M53603_WE2 | reverse complement strand
GTCAGCCCTCGAAGTCCGATCTTCCCAGTAAAATTTGTCCTGTTTGCGGTTTATCCTTTACTTGGCGCAAAAAGTGGCAAAACTGTTGGCATGAGGTCAAATACTGTTCAGAACGTTGTCGTCGTCGCAAGTCCTCGGCGAATCAGTAAAAAGCCGAGAATTTTAACTATCAAATAGGCACTCTTGCAAAAGGCAATTTTTAGCTGAGGACTTAGATGGGTGATTAATTTTGCTTAGGTACTCTATTAGCTTTTAATTTTACGGCTAATTTAGTAAGCTGATATTTGGCTAAATTAACTTTTTCTTAAGAGAATCTCAATGCACATTGCCTGGTTAGGAAAAAAATCTCCTTTTTGCGGTAACGTTACCTATGGGCGAGAAGTGACTAATTCCCTGCTCGATCGAGATTATCAAGTCAGTTTTCTGCATTTTTCTTCCGAAAAACCCACTGTCAGCGATTGGCCCGACTTTTACGACGAAATCACCCTGCCACGTCTCTATAGTTCCCAAGTCTATACTATTCCCACCCTGAAATCGAGTCGGGTTCTACAGGATAAGCTCAGGGAACTGAAACCCGATCTAGTTCATGCGTCCTTACCCCTGTCTCCCCTCGATTTTCTGCTACCGGAAATTTGTGAGTCTTTAGATTTGCCTCTGGTGGCGACTTTTCACCCGGCTTTTGATAGTAAAATTCGCAATCTCATCTCTAGTACCCAATTATTAACCTACCAACTACACGCCCCTTTTTTAGCTAATTACGATAAAGTAATTATTTTTTCCACCTCTCAACGGGATTTTTTAGTTAAATTGGGAGTTCCCGAAGAAAAATTAGCAATTATTCCCAATGGGGTTGATGTTAATAAGTATTGTCCAGGACCCTCGAATATTAAAGCTCAATATAATGCCGATTGTTTATTTGTTTATCTCGGTCGGATCATGCCGGAGAAAAATGTAGAATCTTTATTGAAAGCTTGGAAAAAAACCAGTTTAGGTGATAGATGCAAACTGCTCATTGTGGGCGATGGTCCGTTAACTCCTTCCCTTAAACCTTTTTATGGAGAAGAAGATGGTATTATCTGGTTAGGTTTTATCGGCGATGAAAATAAACGAATTGAAATTTTGCGCGGGGTTGACGGCTTTATTTTGCCCTCATTAGTGGAAGGTTTATCGATTTCCCTCTTGGAAGCGATGGCCTGCGGTGTTGCTTGTCTGGCTACGGATGTGGGGGCCGATGGGGAAGTGTTAAAAGGTGCGGGAATAGTTCTAGATACTAAAGGACTAATTACCCAATTAAAAACTCTCTTGCCCGTATTACGAGATCATCCCGAATTAACAACAATTTTCGGACAAAAAGCCCGTCAAAGAGTTTTAGACTCTTACAGTCTCAGCAAAAATATTGATCGCTTACAGTTAGTTTATCAAGAAGTGTTAGCCAAAAAACAATCTTCTCTTAGCTACTTTCACTAAGGAATTTATATGACGATTGCCCGGACAATTTGCTTGGGATTTATTGCGGTAATTTTAGCGGGAACTTCCCTGTTGATGTTGCCTGTTTCTACCACTAGCGGCACTTGGAATGACCCAATTGTTGCCCTCTTTACCTCCACTTCTGCTGTCTGTGTTACGGGTTTAGCAGTAGTAGATACGGGGACTTATTTTTCTTTTTGGGGTCAATTATTTATTGCTTTATTAGTGCAAGTGGGAGGTTTGGGTTATATGACCACTACCACTTTTTTAATGTTATTAATTGGGCGAAAATTTGACCTGAGACAGAAGTTAGCGATTCAAGAATCCTTCGATCGACCTTTCCTACAAGGTAGTCAAAGTTTAATGAAATCAGTGATTGCTACTACTCTAGTTTTTGAGTTAACAGCAACTTTGGTTATGTTAACTGTCTTCGCCCAAAAGTATGATTTTAGATATGCAGTGTGGTTATCTTTATTTCATAGTATTAGTGCTTGGAATAATGCGGGTTTTGGCTTGTTTAAAGATAACTTGATGTCCTATCAATCCTCAATTATTATTAACTTAGCTATCACAGGATTGATCGTTTTTGGAGGTATCGGTTATCAAGTAATTATCGAGTTTTACACTTGGTTTATTTACCGCTTTCAATATAAACGAAAAGGCTTTGTTTTTTCCCTTAACTATAAAGTTGCTATCAGCACAACTATATTTTTATTAGTGATAGGAACCTTGGCTTTTTTACTTACTGAACAGGGAAATGGTGACACTTTAGCTAATTTATCACTTAAAGATAAATTGCTGGCCGCTTGGTTCCAATCGGTAACATCGAGAACAGCCGGATTTAATACCATTGATATTGGTAAAATTTCCGTAGAAGGTTTATTAATTACCATGGCTCTCATGTTTATAGGAGCCAGTCCTAGCGGTACAGGGGGAGGTATTAAAACCACAACTGTTAGGATTTTATATAATTGTACTCGCTCGGTTTTAAGAGGTCGTGAAGAAGTGACTCTTTATCAAAGACGCATTCCTATGCCGTTAATTTTAAAGTCAATGGCGGTGGTTTTTGGTTCGGTTATAGCGATTATTGTCTCCACCCTAGCCATCTCATTTGTGGAGACAGATTTTCAAATGATTCAGCTGTTTTTTGAGGTAGTTTCTGCCTTTGGAACTGTCGGCCTATCTATGGGGATAACCGCCGCTTTATCGCCGATTTCTAAGTTAATTATTGTTTTTATGATGTATCTGGGACGGGTAGGAGTTATACTTTTAATAGCGGCTATCATCGGCGATCCGAAACCAACAGTTATTAATTACCCCGAAGAAAACCTTTTAGTGGGATAATTAATATCAGTTATCAGTTATCAGTTTCTCCTGTCTCCTCACTCATTGACACTAGCATTTTAAATGCGTAACAGTTTAACTTCAAATTATGCAATCAATTAAATTTTTTAGTAGTATGCGTCCCCAAAATCGTCAATTTGCCGTCATCGGATTAGGCAGATTTGGGCGCGCCGTCTGTGAAACCTTACGCAAACAAGGTTATCAAGTGGTAGCGACAGATATTGACGAAGGATTAGTAGCACAAGCGTTATCCGATCGAATAGTAGATAATGCGATCGAGCTTGATTCTACCAAACCTAACGCCCTGCGAGAAGCGGGAATTTTTGAAACCGATACGGTGATTGTCGCTATTGGTAAATACGTGGAAGAAAGTATCATTACTACTCTCAATTGTAAGGAAGCGGGGGTTAATTTTGTCGCCGCTAAAGCCTCCACAGAAATCCATGGAAAATTACTCAAAAAAGTTGGTGCAGATTTAGTAGTTTTTCCCGAATACGATGCTGGTTGTGAGTTAGCGCACCGTTTAACTAGACCATCAATTTTAGAACGATTTGATCTCGATCCCGAACATAGTATTGTCGAGTTAAAAGTCCCGGAAGCTTTTCACGGTAAAACCCTAGCAGAGTTAGAAATTCGTAATCGTTATGGGTTAAATATTGTCGCTGTCGGTAATGCGGAAAAATTCAAGATTAACCCCAATCCCCAAGAAAGATTATACAAGGATTTAGCCATGGTGGTGATTGGTTCTAACCGAGATATTCAGCGTTTACCGATTTGACACTCCCCGCTCTAAAGAGACGGGGATTCTTGGTTCACAGAGATTACTTGCTTAGACAGAATTGCTTCTGAAAAAGTAGAGGTATTCTCTCCCCAAGCGTTTATTGGATCGAGCCCAAAGGTTCCGGTATGCCC
>NZ_JASJFF010000211.1:0-5234 GCF_030065435.1 Microcystis sp. M53603_WE2 | reverse complement strand
TTCCTCGATAATTTCCTTGATTTGCTCTATTGGTACATTAAGATCTTCTGCCAAACGTTCTTGGCTAATTTCCATCGGTTTGAGAAATTCTTCTAACAGAATCTCACCAGGATGAATGGGGGCTAATAATTTTTTCTCAGTCATGATTATTGAGTAACAATTAATGATAATCGACTATTTCTACATTGTAGGCGTTGCCATTTTTCCAAATAAAACAGATCCGCCACTGATCGTTAATTCGGATACTATGCTGATTTTTTCTATCTCCTGAGAGTTTTTCCAACCGATTAGATGGAGGAATGCATAAATCCTGTAAAGTTTCGGCCGCGTCTAAAACTTCTAGCTTTCTCCGAGCATTTCGTTGAATATCTTGAGGTAATTTTCGTGAAAATTTACGTTTGAATACTTGCTCTGTCTCCTTAGATGCAAAACTCTTAATCATCAATAATTAGGAAAATGCACTACTATCATATCATCTTAGTGCGATCGTCGATCTCATGCTAACGTTAGATCGCAATCTTTCTGTGGAGGCGCAGTTGAAAGTGTATCTGTGGGTTACGATCGCTTTTTCAACCACCTTATCACTAGCTAATCTTCTTGGCTATCAAGGATTAAAGCGTCAAGAGAATTGGGAAAATCACCTCGCTCAACCATTTTTGTGAAGGCTTTATAACAATCATTTTTATCCCCTTGTTTGCGAGGACAGCCTAGCCATAAAACAAAAATTGCTTTATACTCCTCGGTTTGTATAGCCCGAAAGAATAAGCGATAACGGTCAGGTAGTCCCATCTTTTTGACTCTTCCGTAATGCTTGAGCGCCCCAGTCAGAGCAAAATGGGAAGCAAAAGGGTCGAGAGGGATTTTTTCTTTAATGGCGACCATAATCGCCCTGTAGAGTTTGACTGTAGAATGAGTACGGTATGCTTCTGTTGGCAAGGTGTTTTTTAGTTTACGAACCTCAACTTGTAAATCGCGGCGTTGTTGCCCAAAAAGTCTTTTAATAAAGTAGATTCGCCAACCGTTAACTATCAAGTTCTACTCCTGTCATCAACTCTTCATCGACCGCTGCCATCGCTTCCGTATAAGCTTCTAACTCAGCATCAGCATTTAATAGGGCTTGCTTGGTCAGAAAATCTAAGAATAAACTCAGCATCAGTTCATCTTCCTCCTGTTCTAGAGATTGAGGCTGTAAGCGGACTAATAAGGTATCAGGGTTGATAACTTCAACAGCACCTTTAGCTTCCTTAAACTGGGGATTATCCTTAAAAAAACTGGCACTCAAACGGAAACCTGAAGCATTGCCTATTCTAGCCCAGGTTAGATTGTATTTTTTGTTACTCATGATTTTAGGCAAGGTTTACTACATATCATGTTATTACATAATTTAATAACATACAAGGTTGCCCAGCTTCTCAACCGCGTTTTAGCTCAACTTCCCCCATACATATATACTATAGGGGAGCGCGCCGAGAAAGCCATCGAGTAAAACTAGCGGATTTCGATTTAACACCGCGTAATGAAAAAAGTTCCGATTTTTGCCGTGGTGTACCGCAGCGTGAAACTTGCCGAAAACGTGTTCCGGAACATGGTAGAGAAACGTAGAAATTAAATCACCGAGTAGCAAGAGCGCTAGGGTGATCAGGATGGCTTTTAGTATAAGTAGTATCAAAATTTTCCCCTTAATTTTTCCGCTCGATCGTGTTTTGCAATTTACTATAAAAGAGAAAGTTAAATTTTTCTTTATGATTAAGTTAATTTTTAAAATCACGCCTTATGTGAGTTGCCCAAAGGGTTGAACAAGAGTCTGCTCAAAGGTGAGAACATCAATACCAAAACGCTGACGCAACAGTATCCGCAGGGTATGACTTGCCATTTTAGCGGCAACATGGACACAAAGTCCCTCAACTTTCTTTCTGAGCAATCGCTCCAAGTTGCGTCCTGTATTCTGCACCTCATTGAAAACCCCCTCAATCCGTTCTCGAAAATGTTGAAGAAGTCGCTCAAAGACGGGAGAAGTTTGTTGATGTTGATTGACTCTCTTAGCTGCAGAGACTCGATTACCTGTGGTTCTTGATATCTCAGTCTGCCAATCAGTACCAATAAACCCCTTGTCGGCTAGGATATTGTTGCCTTGAATGAACTGCAATACGGATTCTGCTGCGGGAGCGTTCGTCAGTATGAGCAGGGACGAGGGAATGAACCAAAAGGTCAACATTTCACTATCACTGAAACTAGGCTCAGGTCCAGGCAGCATGGGAGTCAAGCGATATCCCTGTTCTTGATACCAGTCATCCACCAGGACATAAATAATAGTCAAGAGGGTGGGAGCATCTATCCTATTCATGGGAGGCCTCATGCTTTGGAGTGATTACCTTTATCGTGATGCCTCCCTTTGATTTTACAAACCTCTCTATCTCACATCAGCCGTAATTCCTAATTCATAATTCCTAATTCCCACTGCTGCCGGCTGCTCAAGGTTCATAATTAAAGAAACATCTATACTGATAGCCAGTTAATTTTTATGAAAACTGTTGCCGATACGGACTTGCAAAGGCTAGAAGACTTAATTATCAACGGACAAAAAGCGATCGAGACTCGTTTCACGGCGATCGAAACTCGTTTCACGGCGATCGAGAATAGTATCGTCGAAATTAAAGCTGATATTGGCGAAATTAAAGCTAATATTAAGGAAATCAAGCAAGATGTTAAATCCTTAGAGATAGGACAGGCAAAATTAACCGAAAGAGTCGAAGGGATGGATAATCGCCTCAAAATAGTCGAGGGCAGTCAAAAAAATCAAATTTGGGCATTAATAACCATTTTAGGGGGTTCACTGATTACCGCTTCCGTCGGTTTGCTGATCGCTATTTTGCGCTTTGTCTTGTTTAAGTAAAAAATTATCTTTATGGATGAAACTAAAACCGAAATAAATCAAGAAATCGACCTAGAAACCGAAAAAATTGAGCCATCAGCCTCGGTCATGGAAAGATACGCCCAAATTCACTTAAAAAGTGAGGGCGAGAAATTGGTGCTAATTTTACCCAAAACCGGCGCCGGGGAGACAAGTCAGGATTGGACAGATATCTTGACAGGATTGAAATATTATCTCCGTAATAGCGGTCAAAACTGCCCGGCTAGAACACCTGTACACCTACGGGCGAGCGATCGCCTGATGGATACGCGGCAACTACAAGCGATCGCCACAATTTTAGACAGCGCCGAATTACCCCTACATACCATCCAAACCCAAAGAAGACAAACCGCAGTGGCAGCGGCAACTATGGGTTACAACGTCGAACAAATGCGATCAAATCCCACGGTTTTCGGGGACGAGCAACCGCTGCCATCCCTCCTCGCCGAACCTTTGTACTTAAAAACTACCCTGCGATCGGGTGTAGAAATCCGTCACCCGGGTACAGTTATAGTCATGGGCGATATCAACCCCGGCGGCTCGATCGTCGCTGATGGCGATATATTAGTTTGGGGGAGTTTACGCGGTGTGGCCCATGCTGGATTCCGCGGCGATCGAGCAGCGGTAATTATGGCCCTGCGAATCGACTTAACTCAACTGAGGATCGCGGAATTAGTGGCACGGACCCCGGCTTTAAATAGCGATCGCATGGAACCAGAAATTGCCTGTATCAGCGAAGGAGGAATCCGCATCATTGGGGCTTATAATTTTTCCAGAACCTACACCTTTAAAGATCAAGTGGGATGGGTCGAAAAAAAGTGATCAGTCACCAGTAAACAGTGATCAGTGACCAGTGATCAGTGACCAGTGATCAGTAAACAGTGATCAGTAAACAGTGATTCAGTGACTGGTAAAAATAGCGATTAACTGCGTTGAAACGAAAAACTCTATAAAACTGATAACTGATAACTGATAACTGATAACTGATAACTGATAGCTGATAACTGATAACTGATAACTGATAGCTGATAACTGATAACTGATAACTGATAACTGATATAAATTATGGCTCGTGTAATTGTGGTGACATCGGGAAAGGGAGGAGTCGGTAAAACGACGGTAACGGCGAACTTAGGTTCAGCTTTATCTCAATTAGGCTGTCGAGTCGCCCTTGTCGATGCCGATTTCGGACTAAGAAATCTCGATTTATTGTTAGGATTAGAACAGCGTATCGTTTATACTGCCATCGATGTGGTGGCGGGAGATTGTAGTCTTGATAAAGCTTTAGTTAAGGATAAAAGACAGGAAAATCTGGTTCTATTACCGGCGGCACAAAACCGCACCAAAGAGGCAATTACTGCCGATCAAATGAAGGATTTAGTCGCCCAATTGTCAAAAAGTTACGACTATGTATTGATTGATTGCCCAGCAGGAATTGAAATGGGTTTTCGCAATGCGATCGCCGCCGCCCAGGAAGCGATCATAGTTACTACCCCAGAAATGTCGGCGGTGAGAGATGCCGATCGCGTGGTGGGATTACTAGAAAGCGAGGATATTAAGAGTATCCGTCTGATTGTCAACCGGCTGCGGCCAGAAATGATCCAACTTAACCAGATGATCAGCGTCGAGGACATTCTCGACTTATTGGTAATTCCCCTGTTGGGGATTATTCCCGACGATCAAAGAATTATTATTTCCACTAATAAAGGGGAACCATTAGTATTAGAGGAGAAGACCTCTCTCCCCTCCATGGCCTTTAGAAATATTGCCCAGCGTTTACAGGGTCGCGATGTGCCGTTTCTAGATTTAATGGCCGGTCAAGAAGGTTTTCTTACTCGTCTGCGTCGTCGCTTGTTTGGGCCTTAAACTCTCTCATCTCAACCCCTTAACCTACTATGAATGACCTGATCGATAAACTTCTAGCATGGCGCGGTTCGGGCAAAAGTGGCGACCAAGCTAAAAAACGCTTAAAACTTATTCTGGCCCATGATCGCACCGATCTTAGTCCCGAACTTCTTAGTATGATGCGTCAAGAAATCTTAGAAGTGGTCGGTCGTTATCTTGATATCGACACCGAGGAAACCGAGTTACTCTTAGAAAGTGACCAACGAACTACCGCCCTGATTGCTAATTTTCCGATTCGTCGGATCAAACGCCGTCCTTTAACCGAGAAATTGCCATGAAAACTCAACCGATCGAGCTTTGGCTTAGTCTAGCGGTCAGTCCCTTTCTTCTCTCCTATCTGGCCTTGCGTTCCCTCAATCATTGGTTAATTGAATTGGGCCGGGAAAGTGAGGAATTGTTTCGCGGCGATCGCTTGCCC
>NZ_JASJFF010000521.1:0-5057 GCF_030065435.1 Microcystis sp. M53603_WE2 | reverse complement strand
GTGGGGGTGTGGGGTGTGGGGTGTGGGGTGTGGGGTAGTGGGGTAGTGGGGTAGTGGGGTAGTGGGGTAGTGGGGTAGTGGGGTAGTGGAGCATTTGGCTGAAATTTCCCTAAACCCCTAAATCCCTATCACCCTATCTCCCGACTCCTGAATTCTGACTCCTGACTCCCGACTCCTAACCCCACAACAAACTTTTTGCCGCAAACCTTACTTATAAGCAGCAATACACTGTTCAACTAAAGCGGTTACTGCGTCCACATCTTTCCAACCGAGAATTTCTGTGACTTTTTTCTCTAGATTCTTATAGGTTTTGAAAAACTCGGCGATTTCCTCCAAGCGATGGGGAGAGACATCTTTAAGAGATTTTACCTCTGCATAACGAGGATCTTTAGCGGGAACACAGAGAATTTTTTCATCGCGATCACCACCATCGATCATTTCTAGCATACCAATGGGACGCGCCGTAATCACACAGCCGGGGAAAGTAGGCTGATCCATGATCACCATACCATCTAAAGGATCGCCATCATCGGCGAGGGTATTGGGAACAAAACCATAATCACAGGGATATTGTACCGAAGAATAGAGAACGCGATCGAGAGCAAAGGCATTTAAATCCTTATCAAACTCGTATTTATTCTTACTGCCGGCGGTAATTTCCACTAAAACGTTAATTAAACCTGGTTTCGGTTGGGCAGGAATGCGCGATAAATCCACAAGCTTTCTCCAAATACAAGACAATAGCGCCTTTAGAGTCACCTAAAAGCGCAAGCAAAATTAAAACACACTTTGATTGACTCCGATCCAAATTTTACTCATAAGGGGGATCGGGACGAAGAAAAAAATTTTTATTTTGGCAATCGTCTATCTCAATTCTGTCACCTCATTTGCCTCGTTAGGGAGTAGGATGTGTTACCGGTAAGGGGTTCTTCGGTATAGTTAGGCGTGGAGTTATATCCAATCGCTAACAAGGGTAACGTTAGGGTCAGAATTGCGATCATGGTTCCGAGTAAATTGGCCCACCTATGACTAGGAGGTTCGGAAGTCTTCCCTGACGGGTTGCTTGATTCCATAAAGGGGTCGTGTTGAACTCGACAAGTAAAGAATACGAGAGATATATAGAGCAGTCAGCTATCGGCTTTTAGCTTTTAGCAAATTACTGCTATTTTTTGCCTTTGAGCTTGGTTAACGTCTCGTTAAAAAGCGAAACATTAACAGCAATACTCTCCCTACTAATTATATTTTACCAATTCTTTTCCAAGAGTTCACTCTGATACTTTTCTTGACGATCTCTCCAGATCATGGTCTGTTGGTGTTTGTCCATGTCATACTAAATCAGTTTTTAATAACTGGATTTAGTATCAATCCACAAAAAAAATGTCTGAAAAGCCCAAATATTAAGCGATTCAAACATTTTCTCATTGCAATCGGAGGGTGATATTGACTTTATGTCTTAACTTCGAGCTTACGATAGAAACTTGGCTGTTAATGTAGCCTATTTAACCAAAATATCGATTTTTTGCTGATTTATCGGGATAGACAATGACCCGTTCTTAAAATTATCCGAGTTTAGAGACAATTGGTTAGCTAATCTCCCAATAAGCCAGGCCCCAGAGACCAGCAAGGCATCCTCAAGCCTTGATTTGTCCTTGCTTGTCAGGGACAGCGATCAGGGCAAGTGGAGTTAATCTACCAATATGGATATCATAACTCGATCGAGGGAGAAAAGCCAAGAACCTGCGAGAAAATTGCCGATTTCTCCCGGCCAATATTACTGCTCACATCGCCCTAGATCATGCCGTCAGTCATTCTTCAGCGAGAAACCACCTCGCTAGAGGATTCTGATTCTAGGGGGAGAGAGGGTTTAATTATCCCGTGTTTTGTCTCCTCTGGTGTCACTTGACGGATAACCTCCAAAGCTTCCTTGATCATTACTGCCATGGGAACCGCGACAATCACCCCCAGTAAACCGCCCACTCGCGCCCCCGTCAAGACCGAGACCAACACCCAAAAGGGATTTAACCCGGTGACACTGCCCAAAATCCGGGGAGCAATGCCGTTTTCGACAATTTGCTGCACCACTACAGCCACGGCTAAAACTTGCAGAGCTAAACCAATATCGCGCAAAGCTAGTAAAGCTGTCACCGTGACAATGCCTACAGTTCCCCCAAAAGGGATTAAGGCCATGGTGCCAATCAACAGACCGAATAGGAGACCAAAAGGGACTTTAATCGATAAAAATGCCGTGACTAATCCCAGGGCCATGCAGGTGGCGCAAATTACCTGTCCGACAAAGTAATTCTGAAAACTTAAGCGTAGGGTTAGGGAAAAGGGTTGTTGGACGGGTTTGGGCAACCATTGGATAATACTCCTCCAGATATCGGGACTGTGGAGAAGTAGATAAAAGGTGAGGATAATGGTTAGCAGCACATCAAGCACGCGCACCACGGTAAAAACGGTGAGATTAAGGGCTAAATTAACGCTTCTTCCCGCTAGAATTTGCAATTCTGCCCCTAAACGACTGTTAAACTGAGCGATAACACCATCGAAACTGATCGGAATCGGTAGATTCATCGTGTCGATTTTGGTATCTAGTTGCATCAGTTGGCGCTGTCCCGAGTCTAACCATTCTGGCAATCTGTTGACAAATTGCTGTGCTTGGGTGAAGACTAGGGGAACTAGGGTTATGCCCACGGCCACAAAAATTAAAATCGTGATCAGGGAAACCACGATTGCAGCTAAACCCCGTTTTAATCCCTGACGTTCCAACCAAGTCACCGGATAACCCAAGAGAAAAGATAGAACGGCCGCTATCAGTAAAATAACAAATAAAGATTCAAAATAGCCAAAAATTGCCGATAATGCCCAGACATTCAGGACGACAAGTGGTGCGGCTAGAGCAATCACCAGTAAGCGGGATAAGGAATTCAGGGATTGCCAGCACGTCTGAACCCAATTGCGTTTCGGGGGAACGACTTTAACTTCCACCATGAAGCCTCTTAAAAGGTTTGTTTCAATACTTGTATTCTGACAGATCGAAGCCGAACCCGCTAACTCAACCGGGGGGAAGTGGGGTGATGGGGTGTGGGATGCTGACAGGTGTAGGTTTATTACAACCCAGATGGTTCTTCGGTTTGTCTTATGCAACGTACAGGATTATAAGGAATGAAACTCTTATAGAGAAAGACATTTGGCGATTTTTGTCAATTGTTTTCGATCTAGAGCGAACTAATCAATTAAGTCTCTTGCCAGATAAGGATTTAGTCGATTTATGCTCCCCTATTGAACCATACCAAATAACGAAGAACCGAAATTTTAGTGATTTTCGTCAATTGCTTTCGATCTATTGTTATTTTGCCAGTCTTCTAAAGCACCGATAACAAAACTAGCAGCCGGATGGTCTAGCAATGAATCTAAAGCACTAATACTACCCGCTTTTAAAGCACTGAATATTCTTGTCAAACTTGGGGTTTTGTCTATCTGCTCGACAACCGCATCAGCTAATGCGACTTTACCCTTATAGGTATCAGTAGGATAAGTTGACTCTAATTGTTTTAGTAAAGATTGCATCTCTGCTGCTGCTTCAGCTAGGGTTTGCTTTTTTTCAGAAGCATTAGTTTCCATATCCTGACTTGTTTTACTATTATCACCAATGGCAACTTGGCTTCCATGAATATCACCGAATTTATAGTCTTTACGCTGGTTCATAATAACCTCCTTTCCTGCTCATGAGCTTTGTGTTTGTGATGTTCCTGTACTTTGGGAAAAAGTAGAGCCTGACCCCACAGCGATTTGGCTGTTGGTAATATTTCCCGCCGTAATTCTCGTAACATTATTGATAATACTTATGACCGATCTTTCAAATTCAGATGAGTCAATCCCCTGGCTCTTTAGCAGTTTAATGGTACTGAAAAAAATCCCATTTTGTATTGATTTCCAGTACATCAGGACATCTTGAGTACCATAGTAATCAAAACTAACTTTTAAATCAGTGTTTAATTGGCGGTAACGATTAGCAAAAAATATAAAAATAGCTAAAATAATGAATAAAGGGGAAAAAGCTAAGATAAGAATAATAAGAATAAGGATACCCAAAGGAGTTCTTCTCAGTTGGCTAATAAAGTTTTTAATTGAACGACTTAGAGGATTTTTTGCTAAATTTACTGTTTGTTGTCTCCTGGCTCTTTGACTTAAATCTAGAGGTTCTGCAATGAACTCACGGAAAGTTTGTTCTAATCCATAATTATACTCTTCTTGAAACTCTGCTGCCCGCCGTTGTCGAGCATCATTAAACTTCCAGTAAAAAAGGTAGAAGGAAAATACAACGACATACCATAATGACAACCCTAAATAGATACCAGATGCAAAAATAATAGTACCCAATAGCATCTTTAATGTTCGAGATAATGGACCATCTTCAAGAAGCGAACTCAAACTAAATCTTTGCCGATCAATTCCAGTTAGTATATAAGCTGATGACTCAACAAAAGTGACTTTTCCTGCATTATAAAAGCGCAGAAAGTAAGAAAGAATATAATCTCTTTCTTGGTCAACATATCTATAAATACGATAGGCTCTTTTTTTGCCAGCCACGTCACCCTGTTCTTTAATTAAAAGTGGGTCGTCTAAAAACATTACGGCTGGACGGGAAGTAGTGTTCATCAGCAGCTTCCCATCAGGCTCTAGCTCAAAGCCATCAATATATAAGCGACTCAATATTTCTAGATTTGGTAAATTTAGCTTGTCAATCTCTCGATCAGTGGCTTGATAAAACTGGTCAACGGCAATCTCAATGTATTCTTGAGAATTTTCCCATTCTTCAGATTTTTCTTGATGTTTCTTCTTGCGAGTAATAGGAACCGTCCAGCTAGAGCCAGGAATGATTTCTCCAGAACCAATAAAAGGGTTAGATCCGGCGGCTCTTCGGTTTGTGTTATGCAATGGACGGGGATTATAAGGGATGGAACCCTTATATAGAAAGGCATTTAGCGATTTTTGTCAATTGTTTTTTATCTAGAGCGAACTAATCAATTAAGTCTCTTGCCAGATAAGGATTT
>NZ_JASJFF010000898.1:0-6263 GCF_030065435.1 Microcystis sp. M53603_WE2 | reverse complement strand
GAGAAGGCAAAAGAGATTTTATTACAATGGCGATCGCCGCAAACTCCTGTGGTATTAGCGCGTAATTTAGGACGAAAAGGGGAAACAGTGACGGTGAAATTCCTAGAGGATATGACTATTAACGATGCGGATATGCGGACTATAATTTTGATCGGATCGAGTAAAACTCGCCTGATTGAGCAAGGTAAAACCAAGCAATGGGTTTATACTCCACGTCACTATTAGGTGATAGGACAAAATTAATTTCTTGGTTGGAATAGGCACTCTTGCAAGAGGTAGTGTACCGCGTTGCAAGGATGTCCCTTGTAATGCGGGGAAGGAAGGGAGACGCTGACTTTTGCCATTGCCAGATGGAACCTTGGCACGAGACACGAGAATCGAGTCGCCCCCACCCTACCGTTCCTATTTTCGCTTGGTCAGGCTAGAAGCTAACCCTAATCCTCCCAATCCTAACAAGGCAACCACAGAACCCGGTTCAGGGACGCTAGTGGGTGGTGGAGGAGTAGTCCCCTCAAGGCTAAATTGGTAAGGCCCATCCGTAGGAAAAGAATCCCAACTTCCCCCTTGATTGTTACTAGCAACGTAACCATCACCAATCGTCCAGCCAGGGAGTCCTGTTTCAATGGTAGAGGTGGTAAGCCCCCAGGTATAATCCCCAACATCACCTGAAATACCACTGACTAACCAGTAAGTGGTATTAGCGGCTAATGCTTGCGGAGTAGTCAGGGTAAAGGTGTTATTGGCGAGATTGGTAGTAATGGAAGCAGGGTTAGTAAAACTGGTTATCAAAGTCCCAGGTACTCCACTGCTGTTGCTGTAGAGACGAAGAAACAAGCTGGGCTCGGCGGTGTTTTCTCCGAACAAAAGAGTAGCAGAATTAAGGTTATAACTGCTACTGCCAGTTGTAAAGCTTGATCCTCGCCAACTATCAAGACTTATAGCACCTGTGCTCGTATTTCCTTGAGATAAGTTCTCAACGAGGGTGACAGCAGAAGCTTGTTGTCCTAAACCCAAGGAAAGAAGGAGAGCAAGGCTACCCCCCCCCGATTTTTGCCAGAATTTGCTGGTTTTTGGTCATTTTTCAGATTTTAAGGTTAAGAAGGTTGAAATTGTTCTTGATTGATGGTCTATCTTCTGAGATATTCCTCAGAAAATAAACTTTGTGGTAAATTAGCACAGATTCCTCGTTTTTGGGAAAAAGTAGAGTGACCTAACCCCCAAAATCTCTTTCCTTTGCAAGGGAAGATAGGAAGATGGAAAATTAGTTAACCTTTTGGCAATTGCTGGATGACTAAAAATAAAAGAGTGCTGATTTTAGGGGGAACGGGGGAAGCGGCGGCATTAGCGGCTAAAATTGCGGCAATTCCGGGTATAGATGCCATCGCTTCCTTTGCCGGTCGCACGAGAGAACCGATTACTCTCACAACTCCTTCTCGCCGGGGGGGGTTTGGTGGTGCCACTGGGTTAGCCAATTATCTGCGGCAAGAAGGCATTGATTGTTTAATTGATGCCACCCATCCCTTTGCCGCGCAAATTTCCTTTAATGCCGCTCAAGCCGCCTCGGATTGTGGTATTCCTCGATTAATGTTAAGTCGTCCAGCTTGGGAAAAAGTATCTGGAGATAATTGGATTGAAGTAGAAAACAATCAAGCTGCGGCGAATATTTTACCTGGGTTAGCGCCGCGGATATTTCTCACTATTGGTCGGCAAGAACTGGCAAGTTATGCACATCTAAAAAATATCTGGTTTTTGATGCGGATGATTGACCCTCCGGAACCAGATGCCATCGTGCCAGTTGGAAAATTATTATTGGAACGGGGGCCTTTTTCCTTGCAGTCAGAGCGCTCTCTTTTACAAGAATATAAGATTGGGGCGATCGTGAGTAAAAATAGCGGCGGTGATGCCACTTACGCCAAAATTATCGCCGCTAGAGAGTTGGGAATAACCGTGGTCATGGTACAACGTCCACCTGTACCTGAAGGAGAAAAAGTGGCGGATGTTGAAAGTGTCCTGGCATGGTTAGAAAAAAGATGGCTCTGATGATTTTTCTGGGAAAATCATCGGTAAGGTTTGTTGAAAAAGTCAATTGTCTGGTGATGGGGTTTTAGGGTTTTAGGGTTTTAGTTGAAATTCCCCACTTCCCCACTTCCCCACTCCCCACTTCCCCACCCAATCTAGGAAAATCACACTTTCACCACGTTGCTAAAAGAGATTTTCAGGTAATCATCTTCCATTTTTGCTCCGGAAGGTTTCAGGGCTGCTAAAGCTTGGGGTAAGACTAAATTACGACGGTGATTACCGATGCGAATATTTAACTCATCTCCAGTTTTATTGAGTTGTATTTGTTCCTTGGGTATGCCGGGTAAATATAATTCCAGACTGTAATGATTTTCCTGTTGAACTACCCGAATAGTGTTTTCTTGGTAATAAACCTTCGTCGGATCTTCCCCAGCAAAAAGAGTTTCTTTCAGTCTTTCCAAAGCGGGTAAACCACACATTTCTTCGGAGTAGAGAGGAACTTCCTTAACTGGTAAAGGATGAAAATTATCGTAAATTTCCTGTTTATAACCCTGTTGATTTTCTTTCCAACGAGCAAAGAAAGGATCGGTTACTTTGTCGGGAATAATCCGATTAGCAATAATCAAATCGGTGGAAACATTATAGAGACTTAGATAGGCATGGGCGCGTAAAGACTCCTTAATCACCATTTTTTCGGGGTTTGTCACCAAACGTACCGAGGTTTGAGTATTATCGGTCAAAACCTTTTCTAAAGCCTCGATCTGCTCATAAAACTCGTAGGGAGCATCCATAACCTCCTTGTCCGGTAGGGAAAAACCGGCGATCGGTCGAAAAAAAGGTTCCACCAGTGGTCGCAATGCCACCGACATTCCCTGTAAAGGTTTGTAAAATCTTCTCATGTACCAACCGCCCACTTCTGGCAAACTCAGCAATCGTAAAGCTGTCCCCGTAGGTGCGGAATCGATAATCAACACATCATAAGTACCCTCATCGTAATGGCGTTTCATGCGAACTAAGCCGAAAATCTCATCCATTCCGGGTAAAATCGCTAATTCTTCCGCTTGCACTCCATCTAAACCCCTAGCTTGCAATACCTGAGTAATGTAACGTTTTACTGCGCCCCAGTTGCCTTCCAATTCCATTAGTGCGTCTAATTCTGCCCCCCAAAGATGGGGACGTACCAAACGAGGATCGTGACCTAATTCGAGATCGAAACTGTCAGCGAGAGAATGAGCGGGATCGGTGCTGAGAACTAGGGTTTTATAGCCAAGTTCAGCGCAGCGGAGTCCTGTAGCGGCGGCGACGGAGGTTTTACCCACGCCTCCTTTACCAGTCATGAGAATTACACGCATGGGGGCTGATTCTAAGAAAATTTACATTACTTATTCTTATTATGACGGGAAAGTTAACAAATTGAGGACAAGAATCAGCATTCTTGGCTATAGAATTCCACTCCCTGACCATCACCCCGGGGAATTAAGCTCTGTTCAAAAAATTGCTGACAGCGATTTTCAGCATCAGCGACGAGAACTTTGGCAAAATGACCGTTTTCGAGAACTTCTTGCCTCGGACGTTGTTCGTAGGCATAGATAATCAAAATATCTCCGGGTTGACAGAGCAGCGCCGCACCACCGTTGGGGCAAATTTCCCCAGTTTGGCCCGGAAAAACGTAGGTGGAAAAGCGCTTACCATTGCTAAGATTGACCACATCCACCTCTTCAAGCGGCAAAATGCCGACCCGCTCAATCAATTCTCGATCGATAGTGATACTGCCGACATAATCGACGTTAGCCTCGCTGACGCGCACTCGATGGAGTTTGGCGTGCATTAATCGAATTGTTCCCATGTATTTTGTCCTATTTCCCCCAATTACTTCAATTATTATGCTCTCCCAGTGGGAATGTTTACTAAAAAATCTCGGTCAATGGCAAGGTTCTTTTACCCGTCTGTCTCCCCAAGGCGACTTGATCGAAGATACCCCGACTTTGGTATCTTTGCAAGGCATTAATAATAATCGATCAATTCGTCAATTGGTCCGCCGTCTCTACAGCGATCGAGCGCCGGAAGATTTAATTTTAGAGTATAGTTCTCTCCATCAGGGTATTCTATTTAGCCAGACGGGAGCTTTTTGCCAAGGTTCTCTATATTTTAGTAGTTTTTCCTCACAATTCGGGGCAGAATTTGGGTTAATCTCTGGAGAAAGACGATTAAGAATCGTACAGTTATTTAATGAGCACTGTGAGTTCGATCGCTTGACTTTAATTCGGGAAAAGTTGGCCGATTCTAGCTCCCCAGAAAGACCGATGTTAACGGTGGACCAATTACTGGGTCAATGGCGAGGACAGGCGGTGACAACGGGACGCGATTTTTATAATTCTCCTGCCTATTCTACCCATGTATCGATCGAGCGTCAGGGGGATAATTATCTCTCGCAAACTTTGACTTTTGGTGATAATCAAATCACTTCTAGCGCTCGTATTGAGGGACAAAGATTGTTGTTTGAAAATGGTCCGCTACCGATTCAAATACTGCTGCTGCCCGATGGAGCCTCCTGTAATACACCTCTGAAAATTACTGCTGGTCATCCTTTTGTTTTAGAGGTGGGTTGGTTACTTTCTCCTACTCAAAGACAGCGCTTAATTCGTTCTTATAACGAGAAGGGAGAATGGACAGGTATTACTCTGGTGACGGAGGAAAAAGAAAACTATTAGCCGTCAGGACCTGGCTAGATTGATAATAAAAAGGAAATTGACTAATTACACTGAAAAATATCGGGTTTCTCCTAAAGATTAATTATAAGTAAGTAGTTATAATTAAATTGAAGATAGATTTTGCCTCAGATCCCCCCTGCCCCCCTTGATAAGGGGGGTGCCGATAGGCGGGGGGATCCCCCCTTAATCCCCCCTTAATAAGGGGGGCATCTGATAATTTTTAACGACTACCTACTTAACTGGATTTGGCATCGTCTCCTTGCTCGGAGACTTGCCAAAACAACAACTTTGTACTTCACCAATAAGATAACTGCTCTCAGAAGCTAAATGCTAAGGGTTAATTTACATAAGCAAAATTTATCAAAATCCCAATATACTTGAGAAGATTTAAATTTACATTCCTTCATCTTTACTTTTCTTAAAAAATAATTGAGAAAAATTCCTATTTGTCAACGAGATTGCAATAGTTACAGCCCGCTGCTAAAATCTAAGAATTGGGTTACTCTGTGCATTTTTAGTCCTTGTGCCTTGAAACCCTTACCACGTCTAGGATTACTAATTAGTCCCCGGTAAAAACTTGCCAATTGCTCCTTTGACGAAAAAGATCTTTTGCCAAAAATATGTGTACTTATGTTAAAACGAAAAAGTTTTTTTGACAAAATGTACCAGATATGCTGCGAGAAAAGTCTCCAGATTAGCTACTGGGGGTGGGAAACTGTTAACTATCTAGGGTTTGCGGCAAAAAGTTTGTTGGTGGGGGCGGGGTGTCGGGTGTGGAAGGAACCACAGAGACACAGAGGACACAAAGATTGATCACTCCTATATAGGGCTTGCTGAAAAAGTTTTTCTTGGGGGCAGGGTGTGGGGTGTAGGGTGTGGGGTGTAGGGTTTTACCCATTTTCAGGTGGTCAATTACCTAATTTTCAGGGAAAAAGTCCAGGAATTTTCCCCGCGCTCACTCCAATCCCTGGCACTTTTGGATTTCAGAAAAGCCTAAAAATCTGATCCAACAAGGTTTTTAGATTTATTCAGCCAGTCCTACCTTTTATTTGTCAGATTGATTGGATATGTCTAGGTTTTGCACGATCAATCAAGGGACCAGTATCTTTAACCAAAAAGTAAATTATGGAGGATTTCTAAACGCCGGTCATCTTCACGAACAATAGCACCATAATAATTTTTTTTATTCTCTAGCCAGAGTAATTCAAACTCGATCGCCTTTGGCAAAGCTAAACTGAAATTATCCAAAGCTTGGGGACAATCAAAGATAACTTTGCGCGTCTCGAAGCGGTCAAAATGTCCTTGGCAGAACATTTTGAAAAACGGTAAAGAATCTAGTGACACCCCACCCCCAATAGCAACAGTCAAACCGGCAGCCTTAGCTTTTTTTGCCAAAGGTAAAGCCAGAGCCAAAACTTGCTCGCTATTCACATCCTGACGGGTTAATCCCAAAGAACAGGCTAAATCCATCCGTCCGATGACGATACCATGGAGAGATTTTATCTCTGGAATCGCCAACATTTCCTGAAAATT
>NZ_JASJFF010001255.1:0-1304 GCF_030065435.1 Microcystis sp. M53603_WE2 | reverse complement strand
GTGTGTCAATTGCTTGTCCTCGTCTGGTCGCCCAGTAAGTCCAATTTCCGTCGTAGGGTGAAGCGTCGGCGCGTACTAGGGTATGTCTGACAATTGCTGTCCAATTATGTTTCCATAAATGGACACCATCTTTGGTTTGAAATAACCAAGATTCGTGTCTTTCTTTCCCATTGCTGAGTTTGACTGTACCCGGTCCAAAATATTTACTCAGCTTTTTGTAGTTCGCTTTACCGCATCTTGATACTGTCCATGCCCTTAACATTAACCAGATTGTGTAGTCTAGTTTATTGAAGGTATCTGTGGATACTACTCCTGAATAGTAGTTTGCCCATCCTCTAATGATTGGGTTTAATTGTCTAATCAGGGCTGATTGAGGTGCTGTTTTGTGTTTTTTGATTACACCTTTTATCGCTTCTGTGTGGGCTTTAACTGCTTTTTGGCTAGGTTTAATGTGGGTTAGGAATGTTTTAGGTATTCCTTTCGTTATTTTACCTGCTTTGTATTTTCCGGCTGGGTATTGTCTGATATTGAATCCTAGAAAGTCAAAACCGGGTTCTTCCGTTTTCCCATTATATTCAATGGGTTTGAGTGTGTGACACACTCTGGTTTTTTCTGGTTTGAGTTCTAATCCAATAGGCTTTAGCCATTCAGAAATGGCAGTTTGGCACTGTTCAATGATTTCGAGTGATGGTGAAATCACTACAAAATCATCGGCATATCTTATTAAAACAGCTTGATTTATCTTATTCTTTTTGGGGAATAGTATTTCAATTAATCTTGCCATTCCATCCAGTGCGATGTTGGCTAGTAGTGGACTTATTACCCCTCCTTGAGGTGTCCCTGTTTCTGTTTCTTCAAATACGCCGTTGTCCAATACTCCTGCTTTGAGCCATTGTTTAATATCTCTTTTCAGGGAGCTTGGACAGTGAATTTTAGACAGTAAAAAGTCGTGATTAATTCGGTCAAAACACTTGGCAATATCAGCATCTAATACAAAGTAGCTACTTTTATTAATGCTAAGGTATATCCTTGATATTGCGTCATGGGCAGACCTTCCGGGTCGGAAACCGTAGCTGGTTCCTTCCATCTTTGACTCCCATTCTGGTTCGAGTGCCGATTTAATCAACGCTTGTCTTGCTCTATCTTTGATGGTTGGTATTCCTAGAGGGCGTTTTTCATCCCTACCCGGTTTAGGAATCCACACCCTTCTTAACGGTTTTGCTTTAAGTGTTCCTTTGATTTCTTCGGTTAGATTTAGCCTTTGTTCTGGGGATACTGCTATCATTCCATCGACTCCTGCTGTT
>NZ_JASJFF010000115.1:0-1602 GCF_030065435.1 Microcystis sp. M53603_WE2 | reverse complement strand
CGTCATCCCCAAAAACCAATGCGTCAAGTGGTAATTTATCTGCGACGCAGCGATTCCCCCCTAGTACAAGAAAATACCTTCCGTCTGGGGGAAACCTTTCATTCTTTTCAAGTCATCCGTCTTTGGGAAGAAAATACACCACAATTTTTCCATCATCCCGGTTTATTACCCTTTGCCGTCCTCAGCAATACTGATGACCCCGAACAGGTGTTAAGTCAGGTGTCCCGTTCTTTAGAAACTATCCCCGAAAAACAGGTGCAAAGCAATCTCGCTGCCGCCACCAGTATTCTCGCTGGGTTAGTATTGAATCGGGAGACGATTAAAAAAATCCTTCGGAGTGACATTATGAGAGAATCCGTCATCTATCAAGATATTTTAGAGGAAGGCGAGGAAAAAGGACGACAAGAAGGACGACAAGAAGGACTGCAAGAAGGACGACAAGAAGGTAAAGAAGAAAAAGCCCGACAAATTGCCCTAAAAATGCTATCTGCTGGTTTTCCTATCCCAGAAATCGCCCGATTTACCGATTTATCCCCCGACGCGATCGAGCAATTACAAAGGCAGCAGCACAATTAAAGCTTTTAACCGCAAAGGGTGGGAAATTAGGGAAATTTTAGACCGTCTCCCCACCCCAAGCGCGATTAACGACGTTTAGCGAGGCGACGCACCACTAAACCACTCCCTAAGAACACCAGTCCTGTGATCATACCAGGTTCAGGAACTGCGACGGGAACAGAGGCAACAGAGGCAAGAGAAGCGCTATCGATCTGGAAGATATCGAGATCATTTGTATTAGTTCCAAAGACGATCGATCTGAAGTTTGCGTTACCAATAATGCCCAGAAAGCCGTTTGCTCCGCCGATACTGTTATTCACAAGCAGAGTTTGGTTTCCTGTACCATCGAAATTTCCCGTTAGGTTTAGCTGGTTAGGGTTAGTATTTAGAAAATCCGCTCCGAAGGCAAACACAGGTGAGGGAAAAGTCCAAGTGATAGTTGTGGAAGCGCTACTCGCATCTCCATCAGTGGAATTGAGGAAAAGTCCTCCACTAACGCTATTATCCTCAAACGCAACTGCGGGTGGAAAGGAATTCGCCGAAACGATGCCCGAATCCAGTGTTATTGTTTGAGCAGAGGCGATGTTGTTGCTAAAAGTATCGGTGGTGGTGACACTGCCAGCGATGGCATCGACGGCAGCTTGCCAAGCGGTGCGATTAGTGAAAATAGTGAAAGCTTCGGCGGAAGATACCGAACTCAGCACAAGGGTAGTGGTAAAAACCGTGGCTAGGGAAAAGGATTTCAGCCGAGCCTTTGATAAGCTCTGCTTCTCCACCCCCCGTGATTGATAAGTTTAGATAATGACATAAGACTTCAGAAAATTTAACTGTTTGTAACCTACTCCTTCCTCTAGTAATTGTCAAGGACTTTTTCCAAAGGTGTGAGATTTTTGGGGCAAAAATTCACTAATTAGGGGCTGCTGAAAAAGTTTTTCGTGGGGGCAGGGTGTGGGGTGTGGGGTGTGGGGTGTGGGGTTTTACCCATTTTCAGGTGGTCAATTACCTAATTTTCAGGGAAAAAATCCCTAAATTTTCCCCCCAATCACT
>NZ_JASJFF010000804.1:0-3032 GCF_030065435.1 Microcystis sp. M53603_WE2 | reverse complement strand
GCTAACGGTGGGGGACATGGCATAGTTTTCCTGTGATGCCTAGCTAGGGTTTGCGGCAAAAAGTTTTTCGTGGGGGTCGGGTGTGGGGTGTGGGGTGTGGGGTGTGGGGTGTGGGGTTTTACCAGTTTTGAGGTGGCCAATTACCTAATTTTCAGGGAAAAAGTCCCGGAATTTTCCCCCTGATCACTCCCATGCCTGGTACTTTTTGATTGACAAAAAGTCTAAAAGTCTTACCCAACAAGGTTTTTAGATTTTTTCAGCCTACCCTAAATAGCGGGGAGTGGCCAGAAACGCTCGATAACTGGGTTTTAACAGTCGGTAAAACTTATCGCACAAGGGACTGGAGAGCTGCTTTAACTGCCTAAACGGTAAGTTATCTAGATTTTTTTCCTGTGAATAATTGGTCACTAGCTGAGGTTGTCGGCGCTAAGAAACAGCTGGGAACATTGATAGATTCAGAGTCTAACTATTGACTAATACCTATTCTCGGCGGGGGAATCAAGATTGCTTGACTCTCTTGGCTGCTAATGAGTTGAAGCCTTTGTCACTTTACTGATAACCCTCAGACCGACTAACTGTATACTAGGCTATAAGATTTGCTTAAAAATCTTCAGACCATGCCGAACTATCGACAGTACAGCGATCGCCAAATATGAATCAAGGCATAGATTTACAAGAAAGTTTCATTAAATCCCTAACAGACCTGGGATTAAGTGGAGGACTGGCTAAAGCGATTTGGATGCCTTTACCCATGTTCCTGATGATTATAGCCGCCACGGTGGGGGTTTTAGTCTGCGTCTGGTTAGAAAGAAAAATTTCCGCCGCCGTCCAACAGCGTATCGGGCCGGAATACGCAGGACCCTTGGGCGTTTTACAACCAGTCGCCGACGGTCTGAAATTAGTCTTTAAAGAAGATGTCGTCCCCGCTAAGGCCGATCCTTGGTTATTCCTCTTCGGGCCAATTTTGGTGGTGATGCCGGTGTTTGTCTCCTATCTCATCGTCCCCTTCGGTCAAAATCTGGTGATTACTGACCTAAACGTAGGTATCTTTTTATGGATTTCCTTGTCCAGTATTGCCCCCATTGGCTTATTAATGGCGGGTTATGCCTCGAATAATAAGTATTCCTTGCTGGGAGGCCTGCGGGCGGCGGCGCAATCGATTAGTTATGAAATTCCCTTGGCTTTATCGGTATTAGCGATCGCGATGATGTCTAATAGTCTCAGTACCATTGATATTGTCGAACAACAATCCGGTTATGGCATTTTAGGCTGGAATATCTGGCGCCAACCGGTGGGTTTTCTGATTTTCTGGATTGCCGCTTTAGCTGAGTGTGAACGTCTGCCTTTCGATTTACCGGAAGCGGAGGAGGAATTAGTCGCCGGTTATCAAACCGAATACGCGGGGATGAAATTCGCTCTTTTTTATGTGGGTTCCTACGTTAACCTCGTGCTATCGGCCCTAGTTTTCGCCGTCCTCTATCTTGGTGGTTGGGAATTTCCTATCCCCGTCAATGCTTTGGCCGGCTGGTTGGGAGTGAGTGAAACCAATCCTTGGCTACAAATTATCACCGCTTCCCTAGGGATTACGATGACAGTATTAAAAGCCTATTTTCTCATCTTCATCGCTATTCTCTTGCGTTGGACCGTACCCCGGGTTCGCATTGACCAATTACTCGATTTAGGCTGGAAATTCCTCCTACCAGTATCTTTAGTTAACCTACTACTTACCGCCGCCCTAAAACTAGCTTTTCCCTTTGCTTTTGGCGGTTAATTCCCGTTTTTGCCCTGTTAACCTACTACCCCTCTGACCATCATGTTTAACATCCTCAAACAAGTCAGCGATTACGCCAAAGGTAGCATTCAAGCGGCGAAATACATCGGCGAAGGTTTATCCGTTACCTTTGATCATATGCGTCGTCGTCCGATTACCGTCCAATATCCCTACGAAAAGTTAATTCCCTCGGAACGTTATCGGGGTAGAATTCACTTTGAGTTCGATAAATGTATCGCTTGTGAAGTTTGTGTGCGAGTTTGTCCGATTAATTTACCGGTAGTGGATTGGACTTTTAACAAGGAAATTAAAAAGAAAGAACTCAAACACTACAGTATCGATTTTGGGGTCTGTATTTTCTGCGGCAATTGTGTGGAATACTGTCCGACTAATTGCCTATCGATGACCGAAGAATACGAACTAGCGACCTATGATCGTCATGAATTAAACTATGATAACGTCGCCCTAGGCCGTTTACCCTACAAAGTCACCCAAGACCCGATGGTGACACCTCTGAGGGAATTAGGTTATCTGCCTAAAGGTGTCATCGAACCCCACGATTTACCCGCCGGTAGTCAACGCGCCGGTAAACGTCCAGAAGAAATTACCGATTAATTAGCAGTTAGGGGGCTCCGAGACAGCTTTTTCTCCCCAATCCCCCCCGCAACGCGCACGCAGTGACCACCCCATCACCCAATCCCTCACTGATAACTAATAATTAATAACTCTCAAGCATAAAAGGAGATGAAACTACTGTGAATTTAGCCGAGGGCGTTCAAATAGTATCTTTTGGCATTTTAGCAGCCCTGGTAATCGGGACAGCTTTAGGCGTGGTACTATTATCTAATATCGTTTATTCCGCCTTTTTATTGGGTGGTGTTTTTATCAGCATTTCCGGTTTATATCTCTTACTAAATGCTGATTTTGTAGCGGCGGCACAAATTCTAATTTATGTGGGCGCAATTAACGTTTTAATTCTCTTTGCCATTATGCTTGTTAACAAGCAAGAGGACTTTTCTGATATTCCTAAACGTTGGATTCGTCGGGCATCTACTGCTTTAGTTTGTGTGGGTTTATTTGTCCTGTTATCGACCATGGTTTTAATCACGCCTTGGTCAATTTCTAGCACTTCTCCCGCAGTAGTGACTAATACTTTAGTAGAAATCGGTAAGCATTTCTTTAGTGATTTCTTGCTACCCTTTGAATTAGCTTCCGTGCTATTATTAATGGCCATGGTCGGAGCAATTATTTTAGCTCGTCG
>NZ_JASJFF010001049.1:0-2030 GCF_030065435.1 Microcystis sp. M53603_WE2 | reverse complement strand
TTCTGGCTGAGGAAATTCTCTCCGGACGGGTTTCTGATGGGGATACTGCCATGGTCGATATCGATGAGGAAGGTAAGGTGAAAGTTATTTCGGGGGAAAGACGCGAGTTAATCGCTCCCGTGATCGAATAAATTCTCACTGGAATTAGTTAAATACAGGGTGGGCTTTTTGCTCACCTTTTCTCGTAAAAATAGGGAAAAAGTGCGATGAAAGTCTGGGTTGTGGGTTGTGTTTTGTTATTTTTGTTGGTGGAGTTTTATCAATGGGCCAAGGGGTTTATTTTACCGTTACCTCTTTATATTTTTGCCGGAGCTTTATTATCGATCGCTTCTAATTATTCTCAAGATATGAGCAATTTATTTGCTGGAAATGAACAGGTTTATCAAACTGCTAGTTTAAGTGATGTTCCTCCTATTTTGACGGCAGAAACCGCAATTACCAGCCTAGAAGCGGCAGCATCGGAGGATAGTAAAAAGCTATCAAATTAGGCGGTTTTGTAGAATTGCCATGTCATAACTAACCTGAGTTCAGGATAAGCCGAAACCCTAATTTTACCTCAGCCAGTCAGCCCTATTCTTTCCTGGAAGTCATGGCAAAATCTCCTTAACCCGAACTGAAGTTATCTACTCCCCGCGCAACTACCGAACCGGGTTTTTTGCATCGAGAATACATGAAGCATCTAAGAGGATAATATTTTTTGATTCGACAACCGAACAACTCTTGCTTAACTGGGATAAAACGAGGGGGGTTCCCGCTTGCAGTCTTTCTACCGCATCAGAAGTTACCGATCCAAAGGATTGAAGGCCAACTTTATCGATTGGGTAGTCTGGGGAAAAAGCGGAGCGATCGAGTAACCAAAAACGAATGTTATTTTTCTGGATAAAGTTCTGCACGGCAGTCAGATCGGGACTATATTGGGCCTCGATCAAGTCGATATATCTTTGGCGAAGTTTTTCATAGAATAACAAGTTATAGGGTTCTAAGGAGTCTCGGTGGACAAACACGGGACGCAGGGCAAAGGAGGGAATATTATCACCCTCTAGGGAGAGAGAAGCCACGAGACTATCTTTCGGCTGTTTAGCTAAAAACTGATAAAGCTCCGGTTCTTTTCCCGTAATATAGCTAACTTTTGGGAAAAAATAGTATTTTTTCAGAGAGAGCGGATACAGTAGTGCGGATACCGCAATAACGATGAGCATTATATAGGTTAAAAAAACTCTCGATAAGCAAACTTCTCTTGCGGGAAGTGTTTTTTTTCTATCTCTTCCGACAAAATAAAGTAATCCTAATATTTGGATGACCATCAGTCCAGTCAGCAAGAGCGAGCGAGTTCGATTGAAATAAAGAATCGGCAGGTAGGAATAAATCATTGCTACTTGAAGTAGGAGAAAGATAATGATGGTTATTCCACTTGCTATAGTCTTTTTAGCCCCCCATTCTAACAGTTTATCGATCAGCATCGATAAAGCGATTCCCCCCGCAATAGCGAAAACTATCCTTAGGCTATGTTCCGTGTATCTTTGCGGTAAATATAGCTTGAAGAGGACAGCGTGAGAGATTAGATAAAAGGCGATCGAGGAAAGCAAAATTTGTGGCAGGATAAATCGTGCGCTCGTGATTCGTTCCACTAGAGAAAAATGGGAGCGATAATAGAGGATAATCGGCAAGGCTAGTCCGAGTAGAATTTGAGGTGGTAAGAGGAAAAATTTTCTCTTGAAGGGGTTAAAAATACACCAATCTCTCGGGAAAAAACCGCTATAATCATTACAGGTCCAAAAGGTCAGCGGCTCTCGATGAAAAAATCCGATTTTACCATCTTGTCCGAACTCTGACAAATTTCGAGCTTCCGCCAGAGAAACCATGGCTCCATAGTCACTACTTTTGAAAAGATAAGTAGTCATGCAAAATTAATTACCCAAATAAAAAATTAAGAAGTATAATACATAAAAAAACGAAGCAGCAGGAAAATACAATGAGATTGATTAGAGACCTAAACCCCGAGAGCCAGAAAATGCTAGAGAGAATTTATC
>NZ_JASJFF010000308.1:0-1968 GCF_030065435.1 Microcystis sp. M53603_WE2 | reverse complement strand
TAGAAGATTGGCGTACTGATGAAGTATGGATGTACTTAATGCAGTGGGAAAATCCCTGGGGAGGAGATAACAAAGAATTATTAGCAATGTATAGAGGAGCGACTGCGGATAATGAATGTCCCCTAGTGGTAGATACTTCCACTCCTAGCTGTGGAGATTCGCGCTTAGGTTGTTGGGTGTGTACGTTGGTGAATAAAGATAAATCGATGGAGGCAATGATACAGAATGACGAAGAAAAAGAATGGTTACAACCGCTTTTAGAGCTTCGCAACGAATTAGATATAGAAGATGACCGACCAAAACGGGATTTTCGCCGTATCTTTGGGAAAGTACAATTATTTGAAAGAAACTTAAATGGAGAAATATCGATCGAACCCATACCGGGACCCTATACTAAAAAATGGCGAGAATATTGGCTGAGAAGGGTATTAGAAGCTCAGGAGAGCGTGCGTACTAATGCCCCAGAGGAGATGAAAGATATTACCCTAATTACCACGGAGGAACTCAGCGAAATTCGCCGGATTTGGAGGGAAGAAAAGCACGAATTTGATGACCAATTACCGAAGATTTATAAACAAGTGACTGGAGAAACTTTTCAAGACCCGCGACCGGGGGCGGATAATAATCTTTTGGGGAGTGAAGAATGGGATATACTCGCGGATATCTGTGCCGAGGATTCCATGCACCTAGAATTATTGGCTAAACTGATCGATACAGAACGTCAATATTTTCTCAAAATCTCTCGCAAGGGTATTTACAAAGACCTAGAAAAATGCTTTGAGTCTAGTTCTCGTAGTAAAGAGGAAGCGATCGAAAATGCTCGTTATGTCTATGATCTAAAGAATGCCGCTCAAAGTGGCAATATTGCTCAGGTGAAAGAACAACTCAAGGAGAGTTTTAGTGAACCGGAAAAAGACCCGCAAAAACAGTTAACTTGGGCCAGTATGAAATTCCCTACAACCGATGAGGAGGAAGAATAACGGGTTTATGTAGGGTTTGCTGAATAAATCTAACAACCTTGTTGGATAAGGTTTTTAGACTTTTTTTCCCTCAAAAAGTGCCGACCATTGGAGTGATTGGGGGGAAAATCCCTGGACTTTTTCCCTGAAAATTAGGTAATTGACCACCTGAAAATGGGTAAAACCCCACACCCCACACCCCACACCCTACACCCTACCCCCACGAAAAACTTTTTGCCGCAAACCCTATGTAAACTGGCGATCGAGTGGACCATCAATAAAATTACTGTTTCCCGATGACGAGATGAAACCCTACCAAAAAATTCCTATTCGTGAATGTGGGGAACCCCTAGTACCTATACCCGCAGATAAATTTGTTATCCCTTCTCCCCATGCTTACGAGAAATTAGGGGCTAATTATCGGGGTAAATCTCCCTATTTTTTGCGACAAGGGGTGTTAAATGCTCTGATTGACGCTCAAAACCGCCTGCAAGTCTATCAACCTGGTTGGCAAATTTTGATTTTTGATGCCTATCGACCGGTGGAAGTGCAACAATTTATGGTCGATTATAGTTTTCAGACTCTCCTAGACACAAAAGGATTAGCCAAAGAGAAACTATCGGAGGCAGAAAGTCAAGCGATTTTAACAGAAGTTTACACTATTTGGGCGGTTCCCAGCGATAATGCCGCCACTCCGCCTCCCCATAGTACCGGAGCGGCGATCGATATTACCCTGGTGAACGAGAAGGGACAAGCCATCGACATGGGGGGAGAAATCGATGAGATCAGTGAGCGATCGCATCCCGATTATTATATCGCCGCAAAAAGCCCGCGAGAACAGAGTTATCATCAAAAACGAGTTTTATTGGCTAAAGTGATGGAGGAGGCGGGATTTAGCCGACATAAGGGGGAATGGTGGCATTTTTCCCTAGGGGATCAGATGTGGGCCTGGTCGCTCGATCGAGCCTACGCCATCTATGGCAGAGTGGAGGATTAAGTAGGGTTTGCG
>NZ_JASJFF010000029.1:0-1006 GCF_030065435.1 Microcystis sp. M53603_WE2 | reverse complement strand
CCCGCAAGGGAAAGAAGCAGAAACCTAAATCGTGAGGTTTGGGAATCGCCGTCCGTTTTACGGCGGCGAGGATGTCAAAATTATTACCCTCCAATCCTAAATATTCTTCCTTGACCACCCGTTTCGCTAACATGGGATTACCGATCGCCCGTTGTTGCCAATCGGCCAGTTTACCCGGTGTCACCTGCAATCCCAAATCGTTTGCTTCCCCTTCCATAATTTCGCGGATCGCCCTTTCTGGTAAAGCTTCCAATTCGATGCGGGGAAGCTTCAAAAAAATATCTCGGGCCGGGGGGTAAGTAGCCAATAATAATATCGGCTGTCCCTGTAAATGCAGTTTTTCCAGCCAACAACGCAGGGAAACGGGAAACCTGTGGGCATTGTCCATGACCAGAAAAGCGACGTTATTTTCTAACCATTCGGCGATGGTTTCCTGTAACTGTTGTGCCGTCATCGGTTTGCCCTCTAGCGTCTCCGTATCTACCCCCAAATCCCCGGCGATTTCCAGAAGCATCTGTTTGACCGTGCCGATGGCAGGGGCGGCCACCGGAAACCCCCGCCCCCACAAGTCCTCGATCACCTGCTCCGCTAAAAAGGTCTTCCCCGCTCCGTCTTCCCCCACCACCAACAAACTGGCATTGGCTAGTAGGGCAGCTACCACCCGCTCTTTTTCTGCTCGCCTATAGCAGGAGATTGAAAGGGAATCATCAACGGAACGGATCGACAAAGACTGACGCTCACCGTCCGCTCCAACCCCGTAGGTATAGACCCGCTCCTCCCCGTTAGCCAATCTCCTTCTGTGTCGCTCGATCATCGTTCCGATTCCCAGTTCCATTTCTACTATAGGGTCTGCTGAAAAAGTCATTGAAAAGTACAGGTCTCTTAATCAATGATTTCACTTATACTTTAGACGTTCATAATCTGAGATTTATTAAACTTCTGAAATCGTAGAGTCAGCAAGGAATCCAGTTCTTTTTTATGTTTCAAATGGGCATCATTCAAACAT
>NZ_JASJFF010000488.1:0-5536 GCF_030065435.1 Microcystis sp. M53603_WE2 | reverse complement strand
TTCGCTATTTTTCAGCTATTGTGTGCTAGAAGTTCTCACCCTCGGCACTTATCTGCTAATTGGTTTCTGGTTCAATCAATCTCTGGTGGTAACGGGGGCGCGGGATGCTTTTCTAACCAAACGGATTGGCGATTTAATCCTCTTGATGGGAGTGGTGGCCCTTTTACCCCTGGCGGGAACCTGGAACTTTGACCAATTGGCAGAATGGGCGGCTACAGCCGATTTAAACCCCAATGTGGCTAATTTACTCTGTTTAGCCCTGATTGCAGGTCCGATGGGCAAATGCGCTCAATTTCCCCTGCATTTATGGCTAGATGAGGCCATGGAGGGACCGATGCCAGCGACAATTCTGCGGAATACCGTCGTTGTTTCCACTGGCGCTTGGTTATTGGTGAAATTAGAGCCGGTGCTACAATTATCGCCCTTAACCTTGCAAGTAATGATCATTGTTGGCTCTGTTACTGCCATCGGTGCGGGGTTAATTGCGATCGCCCAGATCGATGTCAAGCGCTCCCTCTCCTATTCCGTCAGCGCCTACATGGGGCTGATTTTTATCGCTGTGGCCACCGGACAAACGGAAACCGCTTTAGTGTTACTCTTTACTTATGCGATCGCTATGTCCCTGTTAGTCATGGTGGTGGGTAACATCATTTGGAATAATATCAGCCAAGATTTAAGCCAATACGGCGGTTTATGGTCCCGTCGTCCCGTTTCCGGTATTTGTTATCTCGTCGGTGCCGCTAGTTTAGTCGCACTGCCTCCCTTTGGTGGTTTTTGGTCATTGGCCCGCATGGGCGATCGCCTCGCAGAAATCAGTGGTTTACTGTTATTAGTGCTATTGTTGGTCAATGCTTTAACTGCCTTTAGTGTCACTAGAGAATTTTGCGTTTTCTTTGGCGGTAAAATCAAACCAATGACCCTGCGCTCTCCGGAAGCTCTTTGGCCCTTAGTTATCCCCATGACTGTGACCATGGGTTTCGCCCTTCATCTGCCGATTTTATTGGCGCAATGGCATTTATTACCAAGTGACTTAAATCTGGGAGTGGCTTTTCTCTTGGTACTTTCCAGTGCTGCTGGCGTAATTCCGGCAGCCTATATTTACCTGAATGAAAATATCTCCAAACCGATCGTTTTTCAACCGAAAGCCCTTCAAGATTTCTTTGCCAACGACCTTTATACAGCCCAATTGTATAAAGTTACCATCGTTTTTGTCGTCGGATTAATCTCGCAAATTATTAACTGGATCGATACCTTTCTGGTGGATGGCATCGTTAACCTGGTGGGATTAGCCACGGTTTTTGGTGGTCAGAGTTTGAAATATAACGTCTCGGGCCAAACCCAATTTTACTTTCTGTCGATTATTTTGGGGGTCGCTTTGATCGGTATTATCATCTGCTGGCCCCTACTAGCACAAATTTCTCTAGTTTTCAGTTAAAGATTTGATAACTTAGGCTTTTCTTTAGCATCCCCGGCCCTGACAATAGGATTTGTCCTGATTAATGGAAACAATTACCTATGTTCAATACCTCTCGTCGCCAATTAATCCGTTATGGGGGTGGTTTTTTGGGAACCAGTCTAGCCGCCTCTGTTGTGGGTTCTCAGTTGTCCAAAAGTAACGCCCAAACCGCCGTTAATTCCCAGCCATGGCTAACGGCTCAAAATCAAGGATTGAACCCAGACCAGGCCTTAACTATGCTCATGGAAGGCAATCAACGTTTCTGGGAACGAAGAAAAAAAAGTCCTAACCGCGATCAAGCTCGACTCACAGAAGTGGCCGAAAGTCAAGCCCCTTTTGCGGCAATTTTGGGCTGTGCCGATTCTCGCGTGCCGGCAGAAATTGTTTTTGATCAAGGATTAGGAGATCTATTTGTTTGTCGGGTAGCGGGAAATTTAGCCACTTCCGAAGAAATTGGTAGCCTCGAATTCGGCACGTTGGTGTTAGGAGCCAAGGTAATTGTTGTCCTTGGCCATTCTCGTTGTGGAGCGGTAAAAGCCACCATTGAAGGGGGTCGTTTCCCTGGACAAATCGGTCGTTTAATCGATGGCCTACAGGTGGGAGTTGATCGGGCCGAAAGACAACCCGGTTCCAACAAACTTGAGCGAGCGATTAAATCCAATGTTATCTATCAAGTAGAGAAATTGGGCAAATCCCCGGTCATGGGTGATTTAGTAGATAAAAAACAATTAAAAATTGTTGGAGCCTACTACGATCTCGATACCGGCAAAGTGAGTTTAATTTAGTCAATTCTAGATTAGTCATCGTGTCGGTTGGCTAATCCTTTTCTCATCCCAGTCATTATAAATTTGATCGATACCAATATGCTCAGTACCCTGCTTTGGTTGCCAATAATTGGAGCAATTATCGTCGGTCTTTTCCCCGATAAATTTGCCCCAGCAAAATTACGTCAAATTACCCTCTTTTTTGTTGCCGCCGTCCTCTTTTGGTCTTTATATCTGCTGACCCAATATAACTTAACCAGTAATGGCTTTCAATTTTCTGAATACCGCGAATGGGCAAAACCAATCGGTTTAAGTTATAACCTCGGAGTCGATGGTTTGTCCTTACTGTTAATTATTTTAAACTGTTTCTTGACAGGAATAGCTATCTATAGTACCGAAGAAAAAGTAGAGCGTCCCCGACTTTATTACATCCTAATCCTCCTGATTAACGCCGGGGTTTCTGGGGCATTAATGGCCAAAAACCTGCTGCTGTTCATCGTTTTCTATGAACTAGAATTAATCCCCTTTTATCTGATGATTGCTATCTGGGGAGGCGAAAAACGTGGCTATGCTTCGATTAAATTCCTTCTCTACACTGCTGTCTCTGGGTTATTAGTCCTAGCGGCATTTTTAGGCATAGGTTTCCTCAACGGTGGTACTTTTGACTATTCCTCCCTCTCGACCGCCGATTTCTCCCAAAAAACCCAGTTACTACTCTTAACTCTGCTGTTAGTGGGATTTGGCATCAAAATTCCCCTCGTACCTCTCCATACTTGGCTACCGGATGCCTACACGGAAGCTTCCCCCGCTACAGCAATTTTATTAGGTGGTATCCTCGCTAAACTCGGTACTTATGGCTTAGTTCGCTTTGGTCTGCAATTATTCCCAGAAACTTGGTCTTTAATCGCCCCCGGACTGGCAATTGTCGGCGTTATTAGCGTTATTTACGGTGCTTTGAGCGCTATTGCCCAAAAAGACATTAAACGCATGGTGGCCTACAGTTCGATCGGTCACATGGGCTATATACTGGTAGCAGCCGCCGCCGGCACGGGTTTAAGCGTCCTTGGTGCCGTCGCGCAAATGATTAGCCACGGTCTTATTCTCGCCCTCTTATTCTATCTGGTGGGCATCGTCGAACGCAAAGCCGGAACTAGAGATTTAGACGTTTTAAACGGTTTAATGAACCCAATTCGCGGTTTACCCTTGGTTAGCGCCCTATTAATTCTCGCCGGTATGGCCAGCGCCGGGATTCCCGGATTAGTGGGATTTGTGGCGGAATTTATCGTTTTTCAGGGTAGTTTCTCCCGTTTTCCCGTGCAGACGGTTCTCTGTATCATCGCTTCCGGTTTAACGGCGGTTTACTTTGTTATCCTGCTTAATCGCACCTGTTTTGGTAAATTGGATAATAAACTTGCCTACTATCCCAAAGTCTTGAAATCGGAAACTATACCCGCTTTTGTCCTAATGGTATTAATCGTCTTTTTAGGTATTCAACCCAATTATTTAGTCCGTTGGATTGAACCCACCACTAACTCGATGGTTGCCAGCTTATCGGGGGAAGCAAAACCTAGTTTTGTCCTCAAAAAATCTTCGCAAAAGTCCTCAAAAACCAACTGGTTGAATCGGGGTAAATTTTTGAGTAATAGTTAGGGTTGGCTTAATAAATCTAAAAACCTTGTTGGATAAGACTTTTAGACTTTTTTGACCTCAAAAAGTGCCAGCCGAGAGTGATCGGGGCGAAAATTCCGGGACTTTTTTCCTGAAAATTAGGTAATTGACCGTCTGAAAATGGGTAAAACCCTACACCCCACACCCCACACCCCACACCCTGCCCCCACGAAAAACTTTTTCAGCAGACCCTAGTTAGTTATCCCTTGCTGTTTCCGAATTATTGTAACCGCTGCTAATTACTTTACCTAAAACTATGACTGGGACATTAATCAAAGCCAAAATTCCCCCTTCTACTCACGAATTCGCCGACATTATCCATCGTTTAGAAGCGGGTGGTTCCATGTTGCCGGATACTCCCGAAAACCTGATGCAAATTATCGGCATTTATAAAGCTTATGCCGTGCCGATGGATTTTTATTGGCGAGATCTGCTCTATATTGCCGAACGAGTTTTCCTCGATCCTTTGCCCTTTTTTAAATATTTTCTACCCCAAGAATACCTAGACCTACAAAATCATTACGCTGGCGATAATGCCGATTTACGCATCTGGCGCGGTACGGGTTCCGCTCACCCTGAATTGTTAGAATTCATGGATAAAGGTAAAACCCGAAAAATGCCCAGATTAATCCATCACCTCTGGCATGACCGCGTTAATATGGAATTTGCCGAAGCTTGTATGCAAGCCATGTTATGGCATGGCCGCGATATGGGTTGGGGTTTATTTGATGCCTATCTTGATTCAGAAGAATATCGCCAAAATGCCGACCGCGCTATTAAGGCCTATTTCAAGAAAAACCCCGTGATGATGAAACTTTATGACCTGTTCCCCGATATGTTTTTGGAACAGGTGCGGATGATGTCCTATTACTCCAATTTAGGACTATTCTGGGAAGTGATGGCCCCGGTATTTTTCGAGATGTCTGATATCTACGATGAAGGCGGGTTTAAAGGTGTTCCCGATGCTATGAATTTCCTCGTTAATGGTATTTTTGCCATCGCTGGCCGGCCGATTTATCATCACGTTTATATTGATGGTCAATGCTACGAAATTATCCCCAAATCAAAGGCTTTTACTTGGCTTTATGAAGCGGCTTTACCCTATGTGGAAGCGGTCTTTTATCGTACTGCTCCCTTCCGGGGTACAAAGTCTTATAATGCCCAAGCAAAACAGGTTCCTGACGAACAAAAAGACTTTCACTATGGCATTCTTTATGCGGATGTTTTCCCCGTGGGTACTGCGGGAATTCCTCCCACGTTGTTAATGGATGATATGTATCATTTTTTACCCCAATATCTAATTGATTACTATCAGCAAAACTGCCGGGGGGAAGATGATATTTTGATTCAATTGGGTATTAGTTTCCAGCGCTCGATGTATAATGTTACTTCAGCAGTTATTCAAGCTCTACGCACTGCTTTACTTTATCCCCTCGACGATCCTAATCCCAAACATTTACTTAAAAATCGTCAATTCTTTGAGGCACAAATGGACAGATTTAAACGCCCCGAAGCGCGTCTTAGAGATATCCAAAGTCCTAATTATCGTTGAGGTTTTTTGATTATTTTTCTGGTGGGTTTAGCGCCCACCTTTTTTGATATAATGAGATGACCGACACCCAACCTCAAAAAAGATGACCACTTTTCC
>NZ_JASJFF010000526.1:0-1279 GCF_030065435.1 Microcystis sp. M53603_WE2 | reverse complement strand
TGCACTCCCCGGTAGTGACGTTGAAAAATTCTTTCTTGATCGCTCCTCGGGATACCATAACCCGTGTCTTTAAAAACAATTTCTACACTATTCTTAACATTATGCACCTCGACGGTGACTTTTCCGCCAGCCGGAGTATATTTGAGGGCATTATCAATTAAATTGCTGAATACTTCCCGCAAACCGGGGATATTGGCCCGAATAAGTGGTATATCTTCCCCGTGAATCGTTTCTAGACTGAGATTTCTCTCTTTGGCTACCGCCTGGGCCGAAAGGAGCAGCGGATCGAGAAGATCATGGAGATTGATTAGAGTTAGTTGGCTGCTGCCAGCAGGTAAGAGAAAGGCGGTGGGGGAAGATTGCGCTTGCAGGAGAGGAATATCGACAGTGGGATAATTTTCGCTTTCTTGCTGAATTTGTCCCTCAAATTCGGCAATTAAGTCGCGAACTCGATCGCTTTCTCTCAGGATACCAGTAATGGCGGGATCGTTACCCTCTTCGGCTAAAAGCCTTTTGAGCAGAAGTTTACCAAAGGTTTTTAAAGCGGTGAGGGGATTGCGGATTTGATGGAGAAAGGTATCGAGGCGCTGTCGTTGCCATTGTCGATAATAACGTTCTTCTCCCAATTGGCGATCGAGTACACAGGCCAAAGCGAGGGTTTGGGTGATTTTTTCCATCTGGGTTAATTCCCAACTTTGCCAAGGTCGTTTTTCTCGGGTTGTCACCAATAATCCGATCATGCCCTCTTCATACATTAAGGGTAAAAACAAGCGATGACTGCTGACGGTCTCCTGATTACCCCAGAGGTGGGACAAATCTTCTAACTTAACCGCAGTTAACAAGTCTGCTGCCGGTTGCCCCGGTTGTAAGGAAAGCCGCTTTTTTTGGGGAGAAGGGGGATTAAAAGGCGGATAAACAACGACTGGGATTAAATTACTCGATAAAGGTTCGGTTAAATAAACCGCACTTCTGTCAGCTTCCATTTGCTCCCGCAAAAGTTCCATCTGTGCCTGACAGAGGGCAATAAAATCATCACTAAGGGGAGTCCGGGAGGGGGAGGAGAAGGCCATACCAAGAAAGTAAAAAGTAAAAAGTCAGAAAACCCAGATAAAGCTAGGGTTGCGAGTTTTGTTTCCCAGTTTACACAGGAGAGAAAGGCGATTCTCTTGGGTCGAGGGCAGCCAGCAAAAAGCAATTAGGACAAGGGTTTGGTCACTATTTTCGGGGTGGATCACGGTATATATTAAAAAAAGTTTAAGAATAATAAGTTTTGTATCGG
>NZ_JASJFF010000085.1:0-4527 GCF_030065435.1 Microcystis sp. M53603_WE2 | reverse complement strand
TCGAGAATGGGACTGTCCAGACTGTGGGACTCACCATGACCGAGATATTAACGCCAGTAAAAACATTTTGGCCGCAGGGCTTGCGGTGTCAGTCTGTAGAGCGACCATAAGACCAGAACAGAGTAAATCTGGGGCGGCAGGTGCGGAACCCCGCAAGGGAAAGAAGCAGAAACCTAAATCGTGAGGTTTGGGAATCACCGTCCGTTTACGGCGGCGAGGATGTCAAGATGAGTAAGGAGAAAAATTCCTAATCAGTTATTGTCCGTCTCCAGAGGGCAAAAACCGTGAGCAGAAAAGGAGTAAAAACCAGAATTAAAGTGTTAAGAGGACTGGGAGCGATCGATAATAAAGGGGCAAGATATTTAATTCCCAGGGAAATCAAAGCCGATATCAAGATTATTTTGATAATAAAGCCGCTCATAGATCAATGTTTAGGTGACACCAGCACTATCTTATCCCTGAAGAGGTTAAAAATTGCTCAAAATGTGGAAATCATACCCCATCAGTTTTATTAATACTAGGGCGAAGCGGCTAGATTTTCTGGGGGAGGTCGGTTCCGAGGGAAGAGGAAAGTATGAGACAATGGAAAGAAAAGGCTGAGTCAATTAACTAGAGATATTCATTGCTAGGACTGAAGACTTAATGGCCAGGACGAATCTTGACAACAAATAAAATTTACCCTGTCCACCGCCTCTATCTTGCCGCCAATAGTCACCGTGATCACTTTAACTCTTTTACACCCCAGTCAGGCCACGCCCCTACAACATTGGCAGTTTGACAATGATCAATCAACCATTCTCATCGGCAGGGCGCTGGATAATCATGTAGTTCTCTATAGTGCTGTGGTTTCGAGGCGGCACTTAGAAATCCGCCATAATAATGACCACGATGATTGGGAATTGGAAAATTTAGGGGCAAATGGGACGTTTCTCAATGGCAAACCGGTCGAGAAAACCGTCGTCGTTGATGGTATGGTGGTTCGTTTAGCCGCCTCCGGCCCGCAAATTCAAATTCGTCTCATTGATGAGGACGAGCAACCAAAATTAATCCTCAAATCCCTAGAGGCTCCTTTGGTGGGCAACCAAACTCAGCCAGAAAAGGATACTATCGCCAGCTAGAAAATATTAAATTTTTATAAAGTTTTTTCAATTTCCCTAACAAAATGTAAAAATAGATACAGAATAAGAAATAAAATCTTCTAGCTTGCTGTCCCTAAATAGGGACGACAAGAGAGATTAAAGTCAATTTAAAGCATTGCAGGGAGTCGGTGATATGACGTTAGCCTATCGAGGAGTTAAGTACGAAAGGGATTCTCTCCCCTTGGAGATGAAGACCGGAGATATCGGGGGTAAATACCGAGGTCAAGACTGGAATCACCATTATCCTCGCCATATGCTCCAATTAGAACCGAAACTGCATCGTCAGTATCGTGGAGTTGCCTACAGCACCCGTCCTCATCTTGCCGGACAAGTCATCCCAAGCACTTGTCCGTTGCCTGTTGTCAAACCCCCTGTTGTTGTCCAAGAGGAAACCCTTTCTAGCATCCATCTGAACAATATTCGTCTTCGTCTGGAACGTCGTTTACAAATCGCTCAAGAGAATGGTGACGAAACCCTCGTTAATCTCTTGAAAAAAGAATCCCAAGACTTAGCCTTAAACTGCTAGATTAGCAGTTTTTCTCCACTTTCCCCTCGGTTCTGCCGGGGGGAATATTTTTGGGCGCAAAAATGCCTAAATCTTCCCCCCGCTCACTCCCTGGGCCGGCACTTTTTGATTTTAAAAAAGCCTAAAGATATTATCCAACAAGATTTTTAGATTTTTTCAGCCAACTCTAGTTAGGAGCTTACAAGCTTTTAAGTAGGTAGGCGTTAAAAATGATCAGATGCCCCCCTTATTAAGGGGGAATTAAGGGGGGACTAAGGGGGGATCGGCACCCCCCTTATCAAGGGGGATCCCCCCGCCTTCGGCTTCCCCCCTTATCAAGGGGGATCCCCCCGCCTTCGGCTTCCCCCCTTATCAAGGGGGGCTAGGGGGGATCGAAGCTAAAATCCATTTTTAATTTAATTATAACCAGCTACTTAATTATATTAGGTCGAGGTCTATTCTAGTTCGGGTTCGGATTGGGGTGTTGTATTATTTCCACAACATTTTTGATACCTTGAATAAAAGTTTGAAAACTACGGGATTTATTTTCAGTTAGGGAAAGATGGGGGGCAATCTGTTTAGAGTGGGTTCCTGCATAATACTCTTTCACTAGCTTTGTTAATTCTTGTTTGGCCGAGTTAAGCAGGTCCGGTTCTCTGTATTTACTTTTATTTTGTTTTTGACCGAGACTATTTAAATTATACGCCTTGGCCACCGCTGCTAAATCTCCCAGAAACCAAGATTCTAATTCATGGCAAATAATCCGAATTAAGACTTGAGCATCACTGGCATTTTGACAAATTTCCCCTAGGTCTTTTTTGAGTTTTTGACAGTCGTGGGAATCCTGATCGTGAACAATAATAAGTTTGGTATTGGGACTAGATTTATTGAAAGCTTTGAGTTTTCTAGGAATAGATTTTGCTAGGTCTTGTTTACCTTGATGACTAATACATTTATAGCTGATTTCTGGGGGAATAAGCTTAGGCAAAAGTTCTTCTAACACATTTTTTATAGATGACTCTTCTAGCAAAAATACGATATCATAGTTCATTAGGGTGCTACTCCTTCAAACCAGCCTTGATTCCAAAGATAGCCGGGTAAATCGCCTGCCGCTACTAAGTTTTTGAGGATTTCGCTATCGGCAGCCCTATGGATTTTGGTGATACCTTGGCATTTAATTAGCCAGAAAATACTAGCTAGTGGAACCGCATTGATAAAATCGGGGGAGTGGCTAGAAACAAATACCTGACCCCCCCGATCACTATAGTGGGCGAATTCTTCGGCTAGTTCTTTTAATAAAGTAGGATAAAGTTGGTTTTCTGGTTCTTCGACACAGAGTAGGGGATGAGGATTGGGATCGAATAGTAATATTAAATAAGCGAACATTTTCATAGTTCCGTCAGAAACATAGCGATCAATAAAAGGGTCTTTAAAGGCCTGATCTTGAAAACGTAAAATCAAGCGACCGTCTTCGGTTTCTTTGGCTTCCACAGAGGAAATACCCGGAACTCGTTGTTTCATTTTTTCGAGAATTTGCTGAAAAATTTTGGGATATTGTTGATAAATATATTGAGCAACTGTAGCTATATTGTCGCCAGTAGGGGATAAGTGTTCAGCATAAGATATTTCTTTACTTCCTCTAGCTTCGCTAATATGAAAGTCAGAAACGTGCCAATTTTCAATCAGAGAACGAAAGGCTGTAGCGGCTTTAAAACGTTGAAATTGTCCTAATCCTTTGATTGCTAGTATATCGTTAGATTCTAGCTGTTGTTCTTCTCGATCGAGTTCTTTATCCGGTTTACTAAAATCTTCTTCGTTGGTGATAGCATATCCTTGACCAAGTTGAAAATCTAAAAAATGAAAAGGTTTACCGTGTTCACCCCGTTTATAGCGAAGTATTTCGCGTTTGATAACGGGACGATTATTGTTTTGTCCAATTATAAGTATATAAGTAACCAGACGTTCTGTATCTAAGATTTTCATGCGAAATTGCAGCTCGATTTCAATATCTTCCTGTTCTTGACCTCTAGTGATAATTTCTCTATAACCGCCGCGAATTTGTAAAGCTTGGCGAATGTTGTTTTTAAGGGCATCTCGCAGAAACCCAAAAATATCAAATAGAGTAGATTTTCCCGTGCCGTTAGCTCCAATAATCACGCAAAAAGGGGGAATATCTCTTATGTGTATATTTTTAAACATACGATAGTTTTTTATTTTAATAGAAACAATTTTCATGATATAATCGAGCCGTTATAGTTTTTTTTATTATACGATTGATCAGGTGAAGATAATTGATCAATTAGTTAGTCAAAAAAGCCAGAGATTAGGCTCTCTTGGACATGGGGGGATAAATCAGCTAGAAACTAGAGAGGCAAGCTCAACAATGACAGAATCCCCTCTGAGCGTCACCAGACTCAACACAAGTTGGACAAAATAGCGTAAATTGTCTATAAATTTGTTCAACGACTTCAATTAGTACAAATGTTTGACTGTATTATCATCGGTGCGGGACCAGCAGGAGCGACGGCGGGTTATCATCTAGCTAAAAAGGGGCGATCGATCCTGATCCTCGATAAAGCGAAATTACCCCGTTATAAACCCTGTGGTGGTGGTGTATCCCCAGCAATTAAGCAGTGGTTTGATTTTGATTTTACCCCCGTGATTGAGAATACCGTCACCCAAGTGGAGTTTACTTGGAAACAGGGGGATGCCGCCACCACTAAGTTAAATATGCTAGAACCAATGTGGATGGTACAAAGGGATCGTTTCGATGATTTTTTAGGTCAACAGGCGATCGCAGTCGGGGCAACCATCCAAGATAACAGCGAAGTTACCCAGATCAAATTCGTCCAAGATCACTGGCAAGTTACCACATCCCAAGGA
>NZ_JASJFF010000901.1:0-2874 GCF_030065435.1 Microcystis sp. M53603_WE2 | reverse complement strand
TAGTTAGCTAATCTTGCCCAATGCCCTTTCTGATTTAGAGTAAGCAAAAATCAAACTCGGTTTCGACTTACCTCTTTTCCTACCATAAATTGTAGTTTTTGGGCATTATCTTAACAAAATTTAACTGACAAGAAAACAGTAACTTTTTAACAGCCTCTACAGGATATTTTCTTAATTAAGAGGCTCTCATTCTGCTAGTTTCTAGAATTTTAATCGGCCTCGATGAATTGATTAATCATCAAAGTAAAAATCGAACTACGAGGAATGAATAACCATGGTACTTTCAGAACTAGCACCAACGGCTGTAACCCCTGTCCCGTCTGATTTATCCACACCCACTGAGGTTAAAAAATCCCCTGCTCAAAACAATGATCTAATCTATTTTTGTGAACTAGATTCTAGTAACAAACTGAACTGTCGTTGACTTCAAGGATGTCTTGTACCCAGTCAAAAGTAAAAAAGGAAATTGAACCTCTTGCACAAGTCAAAAAGTAATCAATCCTGATGCTGAAAGCATTCTATTGGCTCTTCTCGTTTCTGTGTGGAAGGAAGAAGAATAGGGATAATTTTTCAAAAAAAATATAGTCTTCAAAGCCTTGCCTAGGAAGACTCCTACGAATGATAAGCACTGATTATCACACAAAGTCGAGGAGAGCCATCTATTCTTCTTTCTGTTGCCTGTTGCATGAGTTCCTATTGCCTGACTTCCGCAGGAAGTCTAATGTTTATAACCAATTTCCAATTAAGATAAAAGAAGACCAATAAACGGGATGACTATACTGATTATTAATATCTGGATTACTTTGAGCTTGAATTAATTGGATTTGAGCCTCTCTTAAGGCTTCTGCTTTATTAACCCCTGAATTAATTAAATTGTCATAAAAAGCCAAGATTAATTGTAACGTAGATTGATCAGAAACTGGCCATAAAGACGCAATCGCACTTTGAACCCCTGCTTGTATCGCTACTCCTGCTAATCCTAGCGCAGATCGTTCGTCTCCTTCTGCGGTTTCACAGGCGGTTAAGGTGAGAAGTTCAACAGAGTTAGAGCCTGATTCAAGCAGTCTTAAGGTATTTTCAAGACTTTTAAGGGCTATTTTATCATTATTTCCCGCCACCAGAAAGGTGTCATCTGGAATTGTCCCAAATTGAGCATGGGTGGCAATATGAATAATGGAGTAGTCAGCATTATCTAATGTTTGGGTGAGGGTTTGGGGGTTAAATTGTTGATTAACTAGCAGTTGATGATTAGGAAATTGTTGGGAAATGGTGGCAATTTCAAGGGGAATATTATCTAAAGAAGGAAAAATTTGACCATCAATCTGACTTTCTTCGGTGACTCCTAAAATTAACGTTTTATTGTCAGATAAGGTTCTTTTTTGCAGAAAGGTTAAGGATAAACTAGGGGTAGTAGAGACAGCATATTTTTCGATCAGAAATTGTTTACCATCATGTAAAGCAGCCATAGGGATGGGGCGAAAAGGACTATCTTGGATAAAAACTAAGTTTTTTACGTCGTATTCCTGTAAATCAGTCTCAAAAGGACGAATTATCTGACTATAGAGGGTTTCAGATAAGCTTGTGTCATAATCACCTAGAGTTAAAAACCCATCTAAGATACTTTGACGAAATTGAGCAATATTTTCGATAATATTGGCTTTATTCTGCTTAATCCAGTGAATTTTTATACTTTGATCGGGTAAAATTATAATGATTGCTGTTTTCTCTTGAAACATTAAAGAATTAATAATTGCCGTCTGAGGAAAAGCAGATATAGGCTGAGAATCAGGGGCATCAATCCGCAAAAAACAGTCATTTCCCAGATGATTTTGCAATTCTGCGAGTCTTAGATGATCAATAATCTTGAGGACTTCTTTTAATTCTTGTTTTTGTTGTATAGATGATAAACTTTGAGAATCAGCTAATTGTAGCTTTAATTGAGCAAGTTGACGATAAATAGGTTCAATACTATCACGAAAGTCCAATTGTACGTCTTTTTCAGTCGTTAATAAGTCACTACGGATATTTTCAAGAGTATTATAGGCGTTTTGATAGGCGTTAACGGCGAGGTTGAATTGTCCTTTTGCTTGAAAAATACGCCCTTTTTGCCATTCCAAAAGATATAAGCCATCTTTTGTGTTTAAATCTTGATTAGCCACTAAAATCGCTTTCTGTGTTAGGGTTAAGGCTTCTTTTGTTCTGCCAAGACATTCATAAAAATGACCGATTGCGCCTAATGCAAAAGACTCTACACGAGGATTATTAAGATTTTTAGCAATTGTTAAAGCATTATCGAGAATGGATAATCTTTGATAGTCAGATAGTTGCCATTGCGTCGGACATTGGATTAAAGGGGTACTTAAGGCTAAAGAAAAGGCGGGTAGACTCGCTAAGTCAATACTAGCGTAAACCGTTGTTACATTTTGAGGGACCATAGGGAGCAAGATTAACGCCTGTTGTAAATCATTTTGCCGTTGTTGGGGAGAAATTATCTGAAAATTTTGAGAATAATAGGATAAACGAATTAAATTTAATAAATTCTCTAGTTTTGTTAAAGGATCTTCTGATCCATTTAAGTTAGCACGGAAATTTTTGGTAGCTTGTTGATAGTCGGAGATCGCTTGTTTTTGAAAAGTATTGGAGCGGTTATGATCTTGTTTTTCAGCAGATTTTGCCCGTAATTGGGATAATTGACCTCTAGCTGTATAAGAATTGCCTAAGCTTTGTTTTAAGGGTTCTTCGTTACTTGGTATGGTTCGATAGGGGGGCATAAATCGACTAAATCCTTATCTGGCAAGAGACTTAATTGATTAGTTCGCTCTAGATAAGAAATAATTGACAAAAATCGCTAAATGCCTTTCTATATAAGGGTTC